>DATHDT010000238.1:0-3225 GCA_035318905.1 Gemmatimonadales bacterium
TCGGCGGCCAGTACCACCGCGAGCGCTTCGGGATCGCACCAGGCGTTGAACTCGGAGTGCGGCGTCGTGTTGCCGCGCGCTTCGATGTTCCCGATCATCGCGATGTGGCGCGAGACCTTGGCGCGTACCATCGCCGGCTCATTCTTGAGCGCCAGCGCCAAACTCGTTACGGGGCCGAGGGTCACGAGCGTCACGGGCTCGGGTTGGGCCGCGAGCAGCCGGTCGAGCGGCTTCACCCAGTCGAGAATGACACCGGCCGGCGGCACGGCGGCATATCCCAGACCCGAAGCCCCGTGGGTTTCGATCGCGACGGCGAGCGCGCGCTTGAGGGGGCGTCGCGCCCCTACGGCGATCGGGACGCGCTTGCCGATGCGGCGCGTGATTTCGACGGCGTTGCGGTGGGCGTTCTCGACCACCGTGTTGCCATAGGACACCGACAGGCCGCGCACGTCGAGCTCGGGAGCGGTCAGGGCGAGCCAAAGCGCCAGGCAATCGTCGATCCCTGGGTCGGTGTCGATGATTACGGGGAGTGGGGAGTGGGGAGTGGGCGGTCCGGACACGAGCTAAGGCTACCTCGCCGGAAGTGCGAACGCCACGATTGCGTCCCCGGCGCCGAAGGCTCCACCGCCGCCGGCGGCGATCACGACGAACTGCCGCCCACCGACCTCGTACGTCATCGGTGTCGCGCGGGCTCCCGCCGGGAGCGCGGTCTTCCACAGCTCCCGGCCCGTCTCGACGTCGAAGGCGCGGAAGACGTGCTCGAGGGTCGCCCCAATGAAGACCAGTCCACCCGCGGTCACGATGGGCCCGCCGAGGTTGGGCGAGCCGAGATTGGGCGTGTCGCCCATCGTGCCGAGCGGGACCCGCCAGGCGATTCCACCGGTGTTCAAGTTCACCGCGACGAGCGCCCCGAAGGGCGGCGGCGTGCAGGGCAGGCCACTCGGCCCCAGGATCAAGCGCCGGCGCATGACGTACGGGGTGCCGCGCATGCGAGTGTACTCGAAGTCGGTCAGGCCCCGCTGTGCGTCCTCCCGCCGGATACTGTCGCCGTTGAATCCTTCCGCAGGGAAGAGCTGCACCATGGCTGGGACGGTGTTCACCGGCACCACCGCGAGCGCGCGGCCTACATCTATCGCCACCCCGCCCCAGTGGGCACCGCCGATGTTGCCCGGCACCGCGAGCGTACCCTGGAAGCTCGGCGGGGTGAACGGCCCGTCGTTGCGCAGAGCGCTCAGGATCGTGCGACAGGCCGCCTGTGCTTCGGGCGTCGGCCCCCAGGCGTCTGCACCTGAGTACTGAAGAGGCGAGAGGGGCGGCGTGACGGTCGTGAACGGCTGCGTAGGTGATGCGACCTCACCGGGGACGCTGCTGGCCGGCACGGCCCGTTCTTCGATCGGAAAGATCGGCTTGCCGGTCCTGCGATCGAGCACGTACAGCATTGCTGACTTGCCGGTTTGAATGACGGCCGGAATCCGGACGCCGTTCCGCACGACGGTGACCAAGGCTGGAGGTGCCGCGTTGTCGTAGTCCCAGAGGTCGTGGTGGACGGACTGGAAGTGCCACACGACGCGCCCTGTCGAGGCGCGCAGGGCCACGATCGCGTTGGCATAGCGGTTGTCGCCAAGGCGCAGGCCCCCGTAGTAATCGGGCGCTGGACTCGAGGTGGGCAGAAAGACCAGATCGCGCGCGGGGTCCGCGACGATAACGGACCAGACGTTGGCCGCGCCCGTGTAATTCGCGCTGCCTCCCTGCCACGTTTTGTACGCCGGATCGGCTGAGTCTCGAGGCACCGGATCGAACGTCCACTTGAGCGCGCCTGTGCGCGCATCGAAGGCCCGGACCTCGCCACTCGCCGGCGCGTAAGTCGTGTTGTCGGCGACGGCGGAGCCCGTGATGACGAGATCTCCGACTACGGCGGGAGGGGACGTCACTTCGTAGAACACGAACTCGAGCGGTGGGACACGAAGCCCGGCGCGTAGGTCCACGACACCGGCCGAACCAAATCCTGCGCACGACTTCCCCGACGCAGCGTCGAGTGCGACGAGGCGGGCGTCGATCGTGGCCGCGAAAATGCGGCGGGCGCACGGTGTCCCCGCTGCGGCGCGCGCGTCGCGCCAGAACGACACGCCTCGGCTCGCGAAGTCGCTGTAACCGCGATGCGGATTGACCCCGGCGTCGTAGCGCCAGCGCTCTGCGCCCGTAACAGGATCGAGCGCGATGATGTTGCCCGCCGGCGTGCTGATGTACATAAGGCCGTCCACGACGAGCGGCGTCACCTCGAGCGCCGGGGGCCGGTGCGACATACTCGCCATGTCCGGCTCGCCGGTGTGATAGGTCCAGGCGACCTGGAGTGTGGCGACGTTCTCGCGGGTGATCTGCGTGAGCGGTGAGAAGCGGGCGCCGCCGGGGTCGCGGCCGTACGCCGGCCAATCTCCCGGTGCCTGCATGCCGAGGATCAGGAAGAGCGTAAGCATGGGCGGTACACTACGGGGCGCGAATCTCCTTCGCAATAGTTTCGCGCAGGGCGCTGAACTCCGCCGCGCCGCCGAACCCGAAGATGCGCTGGACGATCAACCCGTGGCGATCGAGCAGCACCGAGTACGGCAGGCCGCGGTAGTGGTACGTCCCTTTCATCTTGCCGCCGCCTACGAGGATGGGGAACGGGGCCCCAAACTCACGCACGAAGGCGCGCATCTTGCCGTCGTCGACGTCGTCCGAAATCGCCGCGATGTCGAAATCCTTGCGCGCGAAGTCCCGGTACAACGCGCCCATGTGAGGGAACTCCTCGCGACAGGGGTCGCACCACGACGCCCAGAAGTTCACGAGCGTCACCTTGCCGCGGTAGCGCGCGAGCGTCACCGTGTCGCCGTTCAGCGCCGGCAGGGCGAAGGGTGGCCCGAATTCCTCGCGGCCGTTAACGGGCGCCTGGGCGAGGAGCGAGTCAGCATCGAGAATCTGGATGCCGCCGCGGCGATCGACGGCGATCGCGGCCTGCGGTCCGTCCAGCATGCGGGTCGTGACGATGCGACCGGTGGCGGGGTCCAACACGTCGAGGCGCAGCCGAGTCGCGCCCGAATCCTGAGCACCGAGCACATAGAGCCGCTGATCGGCCCCCCCCCCCCGGCCGGTCCCCAGCGCCAGGGCGATGTTGACGATGGCGTGCACGACTTTCAGCTCGCGGGGCTTCCCCGGCGGTGGCGGCATGAATCGGGGATCAGGCTCCTG
>DATHDT010000239.1:0-6355 GCA_035318905.1 Gemmatimonadales bacterium
CCCCGGGTTTGTCGGACGAGCTCGTGACGCATGTCGGCTCAACAGCGACGACCTACGACCTGAGCGCCCTGGGGTCAGGGACGTATTACGTAAGGATCTTTTCGGTCGGTGCCTTTGGCGGGGACTGGCAGACGAATTATGGTCCATCCTCCACGGAACTGCTGGTGGCGTTTTGAGGCGATTCGCCGTCCTGCTAGCGCTGCTCCTGCTCGGGTCCGCCTCGTCCGTAGAGGCGACGGACTATTTCGCCAACAACGCCTGCTCGAACAATGGCAACGGCGCACGTAACAGTGTCGCGCCAGCCGATCCGGTCTGCGCGTCGTCGCCTGGTGGCGCGGGTCCATTCAATATCGGTCAGCCGTGTTTCGAGGCTCCGACGTCTGGGTCGGATACCTGCTACTTCATGAACGGAAGCGGGATCTACACGCGAGACGTCGTGGATGGCGGCTATCGGGACAAGAGCGGGTTCTATCCGATCCACTCAGGCAGCAGTGGCAACCGCATCACGATTCGCAATTATGTTCCGGCGATTCCCGGGGCACCGCATGTGCCCATCTTGCGGAACTGCGCAGGCTACGTCGCGAACGAATGTGCAGGCGCGACGATCACCGCCAACGGTCAGAGTCACATTCGCATCCACGGGTTCACGATCATCGGCGCCGCACACCTCCACCATACACAGAGCGGCGCACCATGCGTGGGTTGTGTCGCGGGCTGGGAACTCGACGGCAACACGTTTCTCGTCGGTTGGTTCGGCGACGGCAACTGGAGTTTCATCTTCCTCGAAGCGCATACAGTTCCGTGGATTCATAACAATCTGTTTGAGAGCATGGATGTCTCGGCGGATAGGGACCAGAACCAGGGGAGCGCGGTCAAGCTCTATCACACCGAAGACGGCATCATCGAATACAACACGCATGACGGGGAGGGCTTCGAGGCGACCGGGATCGACGACAAGGAAAACGGCCAGCGTAATATCCAACGCTACAACTACGTCAACAATATTAGCGGTGGGGCGTTTCAGGTCTGCATCGGCGCCGTCATGCCCTACTCGTTCTGCGACGACAACCGCATCTACGGGAACATCGCCGTCAACGCCGGGAGCTGCGTCAGCCATCTCGGCGGATCTGGCGGGACGGACCGTGGGACGTGGGTCTGGAACAACACCTGTTACAACACCGAGACGTTCAACTACACGCCCTCAGATGGGAAACTCGCCAACTTGGAGTGGTGGAACAACATCAACCACAGCGCGAACTCCAGCAACACGGAGATGTATCCCGCGTCTCAAGGGATTCCGTCTATTAGCGATTACAACGTCTGGACGTCGGGGCTTGGCTTCACCTACAACGGGGTCGGCTACGCCAGCCTCGCCGCGGTGGTCGCAGCTACCACACTGGACGACAACTCGACGACAACCGCCTGCACGTTTGTGAGTGCCCCGACGAATCTCCGCGTGACAGGTGCCTGCGCGACGATGGGGCGTGTCCGATCGGGCGGCGTCTTCACCAGCACGGTGGTGCCAGTCGGGGCCTACGGCGTGACGAACTGTGTGGGCTACGGCTGTGAAGCCCCGACGAACGTGAAGTAAATGCCGGTTGTCTACGAAACCGGAGCCGGGGCGTTTTCGGGAGCGGTCTCGACGCTCGACACGGCGGTGTTCACGATTGGGTCGCAGACGGATCGCGTGCTCGTGGTCGGCGTGGTGTTCAACACGGCGAGCGAGACGCTCAACACGGTCGTCTATGACCCGGCAGGGGTGAACGAGTCGTTGACGGCGTTCGATTCGCAATTCGCCGCTGGCAATTTGAAGCTGCGATTCTGGTATCGGATCAACCCCACGGCCGGCGCGAGCAAGATCGTGCGGGCGACCTGGAGCGGGACAGCGATCGGCGAACAGGCGGTGGGCGCGGCGTTGTTTTCCGGGGCGCATCAAACGACCCCCCTCACGAACCAGACGACGAACAGCGGGAACAGCGCAAACCCGAATCTGGCGGCGATTGGCGCGGCGGTGGATGACGACTATTTGATGGACGGCGTCATTGCCGAGACGGAAGTCTCTGAGGATGCCGGTCAGACGTTTGTCTTTAAGAACGGCGGGCTTGCGTTCAGCGTGCAGGATGGGTCGGTCGCTGGCGACATCATGTCGTGGACGACTGGCCCTCCTGGGAACTGGGCGCAGCTCGGCGTCAGGATCGCGGCGGCGGCAGCGGGAGGTGGAGGCTTGGCGTTGCCGTGGCAACCACGACACACAAATCTCCAGGGGCCGACCGGCGCGACGATGCTGCCAGGCGGGATGACCCCGCCGAGTAAGGTGTAATGCCCGATACCAAGATCAGCGCGTTGACGGCGGTCACCACGGCCACGTCGGCCAGTGAGTTCGCCGTCAACGAGGCCGGGGCGTCGAAGAAGATGACCCTCGCCCAAATCCGGGCGTCGTTACCTACACTGCCAACGATCGCATCCGTTGGTGCGGAGTTCACCAGCACCGGCGTGCCGACGGCGACGTTACCGGGGACGCACGCGGCGAACGACATCCTCGTACTGATCCTGCAGTCGAGCAACGAGTCGAACATCACGCCGCCTGCAGGCTATACGCAGCTCGGGCCGCAGAACGGGATCGGCGCGGCGGCGACGGCTGGCACCGTCAAACTGTCCATCTTCTGGAAGCGGGATAACGGATCGGAGTCCGCCCCTACGATTCCAGACACGGGCGATCACACCTACGGCGTAATGCTGGCGGTCCGCGGCTGTCCGATCATCGGTGATCCCTTCATCATCTGCGGGCAGGCGTTCAAATTCACCACCTCGACGACCGGCACATCAGACAAGGGCACGACCATGATGGACAACTGTCTGATCATGGCGATCTTCGGGCACGCGATCGACAACGCGGCGGCGCAGGGTTCGAGTCCAACGAACGCTGACCTGACGAGTGTGACCGAGCAGTTCGACGACGGGACGACGGACGGAACGGGCGGCGGTATCTACGTGCTGACGGGTGTCAAGGCGAACCGCGGGTCATTCGGTGCCTCGACGGTCACCTGGGGAACCTCCACCGTCGACGTCTCGACGGTGATGGCGTGGTTGCCGTCGGACTCGTCCGAGAATGGCCGGCCCATGCAAGTCCAGACGTTCATCGGCTCGCCGCCTGATCTCGATGATACGTGGGTGAAGCCGGATCGCGCGGTCTCGATTCGCGTGCAGATCTGCGACGGCGGTGGGAGCAGTTCGAGCGGGAACACCACGACCACGGCCGCCGGCGGCGGGGGCGGTGGGGGCGGTGGATATGACGAAGCCTCCTATCGGGCTGACGATCTGGCGGCGACGGTCACTGTCCATGCCGGCAAGGGCGGGGCGGCGACCACTGTGTTGAATCAGGCGGGCAATGCCGGCGTCGTGTCCGAGTTCGAGAAGGGTGGGCAAGGTCCGCTCACGGCCGCCTATCGCATCGCCGGCACGGCCGCCACGGCTGCGGCGTCAGCCGATGGCGGCAACGGGGGCTGCGGGTCTGGCCGTGGAACCGTTGCGCTCGCGGCGCAGACCACCCGCGCGCCCCTTGAAGCACTCGCCGCGACGAACGCGCTCGTGGCATACGGTGGTCTCGGCGGACGCGGCGGATCAGGGACGACGGCCCCGGTTGGAGGCTCGCCGGCGGATTGGGGTGGCGGTGGCGGAGAGTCTGGCGCCGATACCGACGCCGCCACGACGAGCCTCTTAAACGGGTACAGCCTTCGAGGCGGGGGCGGGGGATCGAGCGGCAGGACCAACACCAACATCTCTGGGTCTGGCGCAGGCGGCGGCGCCCCCGGGGTAATCTCCGCACAGGGCGCGGCTGGGACGGACTCGACGCATCTGCCCTATGGGGGGTCGGGGGGCGTGGGGGGCGGCTCGTCAGTCGTCACGGGCGGTAATGGCGGGTTCCCTGGCGGCGGTGGCGGTGGCGGCGCCGGGGTGGCCGGTGGATTCGGCGGTCGTGGCGGCCATGGCTGCGTGGTTGTGACAACGCTGTTTTAAAATCAATGGCTGATCGTTATCTGCTGGAATCGAGCCCGATTGATGGCGTCCAACTCGAGGACGGGTCGGGCGTCGTATTGCTCGAATCTGGTGGCGATCCGTACTTCACCAACGCCCCGCGCGTCGTCCTGCCCGCTCCACGGGTGATCGTATCGGTTCTCGCGCTTGTGCCGTTGGTCGCGGCGGCGGCGGACGCGGCGCCGACGGTGAGTGCCGGACAACTCTATCGCGGGCCGACCGCGCAGTATGCGCCCCTTGCCGGCCCGATGGTCGCTGGGCAGCCGCTCGCGTGGGAACCGCTGAACGAGTTCGCGGTTCGTGCCAGGCTCACACTCACCCAGTCGATCCTCGCGGCGCCCGTCCAAGATCAGCCAGCGGCACCCGTGACGCTCGGGTGGCTCCCGAAACTCCCCGACTACGCCAAGCCGTACCTGCGGCTCGAGTCGGTGCTCGTCAGCCCTCCCAGTCAGACGGCGAGTGCGTCCCAGAACATCACCTGGTGGCCAGAGACGCTCGATCCCGCGCCACGCGTGCCGCTGATTCGGTCGGTCGCCGCTCACGCCCTGACGGTGACGCCCCCTCCGCCGGCCGCAGACGGCAGCTCCGACAACACCGGGGCGGCGCAGATCCAATCCCGCGGGACTGTCCACTATCTCGCGATCGCTGGTCCGGTCTTCGTTCCGTCAGGGGTCACGCCGGACTTCAGTTGGACCCCGCGCATCCCAGAGATCGTGCGCGGACCAGTCACGGGTCGATCCGAACTGGCCTCCCCGTCGAGTGTCACGGCGAGTGCGTCCCAGAACATCACCTGGTGGCCGAACTACCCTGACCGGTTGGTACTGCCGCGGCGTGATGTCTCAGATGTCATGGCGCTCGTCGTCGTGCCCTCGGCGCCTGTGGTCCCTGACGGTCCGCTGCGGTTCAATGGCGACGGTCTCGTCCAGCCGGATCGCTACACCCATTTCCAGGCGGTGGCCGGGCCAGTTGCGATTCCCCTTGAGGTCGGCTGGTGGCCCGCGCCGCCTCGGATCGTGCTGGCGCGGCCCTTCCTTGCCGGCACGGTCATTGCTAAGGCCCCATTACCACTCGATGGGGCGGCGCGGTCGGATCTTCCTTGGCTCCCAGACTTCCCGGCGCTCTATCGTGCGAGGCGTGCCTTTGTCTCTGTCTACGCCTCGCCGTTGCGTGAACCAGACGCCTCGCCCGCGCCGCAAATCCCCTGGATCGTTCAGCCGCGGTTGGTCATTCGGCCGTTCGCGCGCGTCGAGTCTGTCTACAGCAAGCCCACGGTTCCTGTCGACCCCGATGGGCGTTCGGATCTGCCGTGGCTCCCAGAGTTCCGACCCCTCTTCCGAGCGCTCCGGCTGATCCCGTCGCAACTCGCCGCGCCGTTGCGTGAACCAGACGCGTCAGTCGCTGGCGACCTGCCCTGGCTCCCGACGTTCCGCGTCTTCCCGCGCCAGGTGCTTCCGCTGGGCTCGGTCCATGCGGAGCCTGTCCGTCCGCCTGATCCGGTGATCTGGTGGATGCCACGGCCGCGGGATCTGGTCGCCCAACGCTACCGCACAGATGCCGTGCTCGTCGTGCCGTCGATCGCGATCGGCAGCGCCCAGCAGGGCGTCACATGGTGGCCGAAGTTCCCCGATAGGCTGGTGCTTCGTATTCGGCAGGAACCGTCGATCCGGACGGAACCGCCGACGCTGTTTACCTTGCTCGCGCCTGCGTGGGTGATCCGTGTCCCCGAATGGCCGCAGACCATCCTAGTCGTCGAGACCCCGCAGATCATCCTGGTCCCTGAATGGCCTGACGACATGGAGATTCCATGAGAGTGATTCGCGCTGGCGGCACGGTCATCAAAGACCCCGATGCCGAGGAGGTGTTCCAGTTCGATTGGGGTACGGGGACTATCGGGCCCGAACAACACCTGGCCCCCGGGGTGCTCATCGCAACCTCTTTGTTCTTCATCATTGGCGTTGACAGCTTAATGACCAAGGACAACGAAGGGATCGTGATGCCCCAAGCCCGGGCGACCCAACTCCGTCTCAAGGCCGGGACCGAACTGGTCAAGTACAAGGTGACCAACCGTATTGTCACGAACGAACCCATACCACAAACGAAGGACGTGTCCTTCTATGTGTTGATTCGCCAACGGTAAGGCGGGACAGAACACGAATGCCTAGGGTGGGAGATCGAATGAAGAGAGAACGCGGCGCAGCGCCGGTAGACCAATGCACGCATCTCGACACGATTCGCGAATCATTCATCGGCGTCAAAGGGCGTGCCACCCCCGGGGGCTTTAGGTTCTTCGACGGATTTCTACGGAGCGGGTCAACGGAGG
>DATHDT010000240.1:0-4548 GCA_035318905.1 Gemmatimonadales bacterium
CCCTGGTGGACGAGTGAGGCGAACTCGGGCTCGCCGATCATCTTGGCGAGTTGATCGTTGGCGCTGAAATCGGCGGCGGTGAGCGACGCGAACGCGGTAGGGTCGAATGTCGGCGTCTCGCCCACCGTGGCCACGAGCTGACCGTTGCGGTCGACGAGCAGCGCGCAGCGGGCGTTCGACTCCCGGAGATACGCCTGCAGGTAGGTCTGGATCTGCTTGAAGTCGCTCTCGTTAAACGACCAGCTTGCCGCCCCTGCCATGCGCCTCCTTTCCGGTCACTCGGTCTCGGACATGTCGCGCCGCGCCGACAGCGCCTGCGCGATCGTGACCGCGTCGGCGTACTCGAGGTCGCCTCCCACCGGCAGCCCGCGCGCGATCCGCGTCACGCGAACCCCGCTGGGTTTCAGCACCTGCTGGATGTACGTCGCGGTGGCCTCCCCTTCCATCGAGGGGTTGGTCGCCACGATGACCTCCCGCACGCCCGACCCATTCGACACGCGGGCCACCAACTGGGCGAGGTGCAACTGATCGGGCCCCACGCCTTCGAGCGGCGATAGCCGGCCGCCCAGAACGTGATAGAGGCCCCGGTAGCGTCCGGCGCGTTCGATCGCACCCACGTCCGCTGACTCCTCGACGACGCATAACAGCGCGGCGTCGCGCCGGGGATCGCGGCAGATGGGGCACGGATCGTCCTCGGAAAGGTTCCCGCACGCTCCGCACGCCGTCACGCGACCGCGGACTCTCCGGATCGCCTCCGCCAACCGCTCCGCGGTTTCCGCAGGCTGCTTCAGCAGGAAAAACGTGAGCCGCTGCGCCGTCTTACGCCCGATGCCGGGGAGCTTGGCCAGCTCCGCCACGAGCTCCTCGATGGCCGACACGCGCGCTAGAGCGGCGGCAATTGTAACGGGAACGGCAGGCCCGGCGCCAGCTTCCGCATTTCCGCCTGGTACAGCTCGGCGGCGCGTTTTTGCGCCTCCGCCACCGCAGCGAGCACGAGATCTTCGAGCATCTCGACGTCGCCCTGGCTGACCGCCTGCGGGTCGATCTTGATGGCGCGGATCTGCCCGCGCCCGTCGGCCGTGGCCTGCACAATCCCGCCGCCAGCCGACACCGTCACCGTCTGCTGCGCCAGCTGCGATTGGATCTCAGACAACCGTCCCTGCATCTGCTGCTGGAACTGCAGCAAACTGGATAAATCCGCCATACGTCGAAAGTTACCCCTCGCCGGAATAGGTAGCAAGCTACTCGAGCAGCTCCAAATCTAACGCGTCGACCGCGGCGTTGAGCGTCGGATCCTTCCCGCGCAGCACCTTCAACCGCTCGGCGTTGGCGCCCTCTTCGGTCAGGCGCGTCGGACGCTCCGCTGACGCGCCGGTCGCGCCGGCGCCCGCCGGCACCAGCTTCACGCGCACCGGCTCCCTGACGTAACGCGCGATGACTTGACTGAGGAGCTCGCGCTGCCGCTCGAGTCCTTCCGCGTGTCCCGCGCTCGCGGGCCGCAACGTCACGACCGTGCCTTCGACGCCGTTCACCGTTGCTTCGGCGAGGAGACTTCCGATCATCGGCGCCTTGGCGCGCGCGTCGGCGACGATCGAAGGCCAGACGGAGCGCAGGTGATCGAGAGTCAGCGGACCGGGATGCGGGATGCGCGATGCGGGAGGCGTCGGCGCGGGACTGGCCTCAACGTCGCGCAGCAGGGGCGCAGGCCGTGACGGCGGGCCGTTTTTCGCATCCCGCATCCCGCTTCCCGCATCTCGCGTGCCGAGCGCTTCGATCACCTGGGCAAGGTCGACCGTCCGATCCGCCATCGCCCACCGCAGCAGCAGCAGCTCGACGGCCAGTCGCGTATTGCCGCCGCGGCGAATGCGTTCCTCCATTTCGCTCAACACGCCGAGCAGGCGCACCACGTCGGGTGGGGGGAGCGCCGCGCTGTAGGTCCGCACGAGCTGCTGCATACGCTCGGTGAGCCCTTCAGGCTGGCCGCCGACGCCGGTGAGCAGCAGCGCGCGCAGCGTCTCGCCCGCGCCGCTCACGAACTCACTCAAGTCGGCGCCGGCCTCGACGAGGCGGTCCACCAACGGGAAGACCGCCGCGGCATCGTGCTCGACGATGCAGCGCAGCATCTCGCCGTAGGAGTCGTCCGGGATGAGGCCGAGCACTTCACGCACCCGCGCGGCGGTGACGGGCCCTTCGCCGAACGACAACACCTGATCCAGGAGCGACAGACCATCCCGCATGCCGCCGTCGGCGCTCTTGGCGATCAAATGGAGCGCGTCATCCTCGGCGGCGAGCTTCTCTTCGGCGAGCACCTGCTTGAGCCGAGCCACGATGGCGTGCGGGCCGATGCGACGGAAATCGAAGCGCTGCAGCCGCGACAGGATCGGCGCCGCCGTGTTCGCGATCTTCTGCGGCTCCGTGGTCGCAAATACGAACACGACGCGCGGAGGCGGCTCCTCGAGAATCTTGAGGAGCGCGTTCCAAGCCTCGCGCGTCAGCATGTGTGCTTCATCCACGATGTAGACCTTGGATCGCGTCTCGCCGCTGGCGGCGTACATCGCCCGCTCCCGCAGGTCGCGGGCGTCATCCACGCCGCGGTTCGAGGCGGCGTCGAGCTCCACGACATCGAGATTGGCGAGACCATTCCAGACGCGCCGGCACGAGTCGCACGCGCCACACGGCTCACCGGGCGGCGTGCCCGCCGGCCGCTCGCAGTTCAGCGCCATCGCCAGAATGCGGGCGGCCGTTGTTTTACCGACGCCTCGGGGACCCGCGAACAAGTACCCGTGCGCGACCCGCCCCTGGGCGACGGCACCGCGGAGCGCGGCGGCCACGTGGTCCTGGACGATCAGGTCCGCGAATTGTTTGGGACGGTATTTGCGAGCGAGTGCGATCATCGAGGGGGGAAACCTAGTCGGTTGGTCGGTTACCTGTTTACCGCCGTGCGTCTGTTGCCGGATAGCCGTTTACGGGATACCAGTAGAATGCCCCAGGCACCCGCAACGAATCCCGACATCGCTTAGCGCTGCTCCCTGCGGGGGCCTGACGCGTTTCGCGAGCGGAAAGCCTGCGGACCTGGGGCGAGGGAAAGATAGCCTTAGCGGCGGACGTCCACCACTTCGACCAGGAAGGCAGCCGAGATGTCGGCGGTGCGCAACTTGACGCTGGCGCGCCCGGTTTGGATCGCCTTGAGCGTCAAGGCCACCGCGGTTGGCTCTTCCTGGATGCTCACCACGCGCACGATGGGAATCTGCTTGTCGATCGGCGTGGCGCGCAGCATGCGCGCCAGGCCCGCCACGTCCGTGCTGTTGCCGAACTGGTCCAACAGCCGCAAGCGAACGACGAATGTGGTGTCGAGGCCCACGCCCACCCAACGGCCGTTCACCCGGAAGCCATTGTGCTCCAGCACCAGCTCGACCGCCGGGCCGGGGTCGACCTGCAGGCTCGCACGTTTCTCGATCGAATCGACGGTCGCCCAGATGCTCGCGGGCCCGACCCGCTCGCCCAGCGTGACCTCGACGCGCGCGTGCCCCAACGAGTCCGTGAGGACTGTCGACGGCGTGAGCGTAGCGTTGACCGCCCGGAACGTGACCATGCGGCCGACGGCCGGGCGTCCCAGTCTGGTGCGCGCTTGGAAGACCACGGGTTCGCCCAGACCGTTCCCGGCCGACCCGCTGGCGATCTTGATCGGCAAGAAGTCCGTTTCGCCCTCGGCCAGCGGCATCCCGATGACGACGTCCACGCCGGCCATGGGCTTCTCACGGATCTGTGCTTGGATCGTCCCCTTCCGGCGAATGGCGGCGCGCGCCACCACGATGCGCACGCGTCCCAGCGAATCGGTCACCGCCGTGTCGGGAACGAATCCCATGTCGGCCGTCGCCCCGCGGAACACGACCGGCTCGCCGCGCACCGGGTGACCGATCGAGTCGCGCACGGTGACCGCCACGGGTACGAGCGAGTCGAGCCCGGAATCGAACAGGATTTCTCGTGGCTCCGCGGTGGCCGTCGCCGGCGGGCCGGCCCGCACGACCACTTCGACGGCTGGGCGCCCCGGGAAGGTCCCGCCTGCCGCCGGGGCGATTTCCAGGCGGTACGTCGCGAGCCGCCGCCCCACGCGCACCGAGAACACCGCGAAGCCACTGTCGTCGGTCGCCACGACCAAGTCCCGCCCCGAACCGCCGTCGACGCCCGAGCTGCCGCGCAGCATCAGCTGCGCGCCCGCTTGCGGCAGGCCGGCCCGCGCGGCCAGAACGACGATGCGAGCCTGGCTCCCGGCTGCGGCCTGGATGCGCGGCTGGCGCAGCATCACCGAAAGGGTCGTGGCCGTCACCGCGGCCGCTGGCGCAGGTGCCGCCACGGCGGCTCCGGCGGTCGGCGCCCGTCCCGACGCGCACCCGGTGATGCTGGCAACGACATCGGGCGATGCGCCGAGGCTTCTGATGTCGGTCCAATCGCGATCGGTCGGCCGGAACGCCAGACAGTTGCGGCGCACCAGGTCCGCGACCTCCTGATGCGGAATGACGGGGCTCGACAGCAGCTCGATCAGGTCCG
>DATHDT010000241.1:0-7201 GCA_035318905.1 Gemmatimonadales bacterium
GCCGTGTCCACTGGCCGCCCGACGCCTACCGCCGAGCGGAGCTGCCGGAGCGGGTGCTGCAGTTCGGCACCGGCATGCTGTTGCGCGCCCTGTGTGCAACATCCGTGGACGCCGCCAACCGGGCTGGCGCGTTCAACGGCCGGATCGTGGTCGTCCAAAGCACACCGCAAGGAAGCGCTCGAGTCATCAACGCTCAAGACGGCCTATTTACGCTGGTGGAACGCGGCCTGCACGATGGCGCCCCGGTCGAGCGGACACGGTTGATCGGTTCGATCTCGCGCGCGCTCCGGGCCGACGGTGAGTGGGAGGCGGTGCGCGCGATCGCGGCGCGCCCGGAACTCCAGGTGATCGTGAGCAACGTGACCGAAGCTGCCTTCCGGCTGGAGTCGGGCTTCCCCGCTCGCTTGACGGACGTGCTGCGCGTCCGGTTCGAGCGTCTGCCCGATGGCCCTCCCCTGTTCGTGATTCCCACGGAGCTCGTCCCCGACAACGGCGCGCAGCTCGCGGCAATGGTGGACGACGTGGCGCGGGACGATGGCGGCGGTGACGGGTTTCGCGCGTGGCTCGCGGCTCACGTCCGGTTCTGCTCGTCGCTCGTCGACCGAATCACGACCGGCACTCCTCCCCGCGATCAGCGCACCGCGCTCGAGGCCGGCTTGGGATACGCGGACAAGCTCCTCACCGTGACAGAGCCGTATTCTTTTTGGGCTATCGAAGGCGAGCCGGCTGGCCTCCACGCCGCCTTCCCGATCGACGCGAACCCTGAGTCCGTGGTGTTCGCTCCGGACATCCGATTCTATCAAGAACGCAAGCTGCGTCTCTTGAACGCCACCCACACCGCTGTCGCGCCGCTCGCCACGCTCGCGGCCGTGCGCACCGTGCGGGAGGCCGTGGACCATCCACTCCTAGGGCCATTCTTGCGGCGGATGCTGTTCGACGAGATCATCCCCGCCACGAACCTGCCCGCCGACGTGGCCCAGCAGTTCGCTCAGTCGGTCGACGAGCGCTTCCGGAACCCGTGGCTCGATCACGAATGGCGCGTGATCCTGACCAATCAGGAGACCAAGATGCGAATTCGTGTCGTGCCGCTGATCGTCGTCGCGGCGAAGCCGCCGCAGCGCCTCGCGCTCGCGTGCGCGGCGCACCTGATCGTCACCGAGCTCCCTATCGGTGCGTTGGGGGATGCGGCCGCGCTGCCGGCCTTCGTCGAGGCCACCACGCGTTGGATGCGCGTGATCGAGCGCGAGGGCGTGGAGGGAGCGCTCGCGCATGTCTGAGCCGTGGGTTCCCAGTGGCGTCATCGCCGTCGTGCGTCTGCCCGATGCGAAGGACCTCCGAGCGGCCGCCGTCGCGCTCGCCGCCGGGGGCGTGGCGGCCGTGGAGATCACGCTCACGACGCCAGGCGCGCGCGAGGCGATCACGCAGCTGGCGTCGGACAAGGGCATGGCGCGCTGCGTCGTCGGCGCGGGCACCGTGCTCGATGAGCAGGCGGCGCGAGATGTCATCGCCCGCGGCGCGCGGTTCGTCGTGAGCCCAACGCTCGACCGGGGCGTGGTCCGCCTCTGTCGCGAGCAGGGCGTCACGTGCATCCCGGGAGCGTTCACGCCTACGGAACTGCTCGAGGCGTGGCGCGCGGGCGCCTCGGTCGTGAAGCTCTTCCCCGCCTCCACCGGGGGGCCCCGCTACCTCCGCGAAGTCCTCGCCCCGTTGCCGTTCCTGCGGGTCGTGCCCTCCGGCGGCGTGTCGCTCGAGAACGCGGCCGAGTGGGTTCGCGCGGGGGCGGCGGCGATCAGCGTGGGCAGCGCGCTCGTAACCCCAGCGCTCGTGCGCGAGGCGCAGTGGAGCGAGCTGACGGCCCGTGCCCGCGAGTTCGTCGACAGCGTGGCGGGAGCGCGCGCGTGAAGAGCAGGCCGCGCGTGGTCGCCTTCGGGGAGATGCTACTGCGGCTCAGCCCGCCTGCCGAGGAACGGCTGCTCGAGTCTGCCGAGCTCCACACGTTCTTCGGCGGCGCGGAGGCCAACGTCGCGGTGGCGCTGACGCATCTCGGCGTGCGAACCGACTACGTCACGCGCCTGCCCGAGAACCCACTCGGCGACGCGGCGATCGAGGTGTTGCAGCGCGAAGGCGTCGGGACCGAGTGGATCCTGCGGGGTGGCGCGCGCATGGGCCTCTACTTCGTGGAGCCGGGCGCCGACCTCCGCGCGATGCGGGTCGTGTACGACCGGGCCGGCTCCGCGTTGGCGCAAATCGATCCACGTGACGTCGCTTGGCCGCGCGTGCTGGCGGAGGCCGACTGGTTTCACTCGACCGGGATCACGCCCGCCCTGGGCGACGGCCCGGCGGCGGCGCTGACGGCGGCGATCGCGTGTGCGCGCGCCGGCGATGTCCCGGTGAGTCTGGACCTGAATTACCGCGAAGCGCTGTGGCGTGGCCGCGATCCCCGCGGGCTGATCGAGCCGCTGGCGAGTGCCGCGACCGTGCTGATCGGCAACCGCGACGCCGTGCGCGCCTTGCTCGGCGTGGAGGCGGACGGCGCCGCGCTCGGGGAGCGCCTCGCAGACCGGTACGGCTGCAGGCTCGTTGCCATCACGGAGCGGGAGATCCTGGGTGCCCGCGAGCATGCCTGGAGCGCCGCGCTGTTCGACGCCTCGACGCACACCCTGATGCACAGTCGGCGGCACGTCGTGCAGGTCGTGGACCGCGTCGGCGGGGGCGACAGTTTCGCCGCCGGCTTGATCGCCGCGCTGCTGGCGAAGCACGCGCCGGCCGCCGCCTTGGAATTCGCGGTCGCCGCCGGCGCCCTGAAGCTCGCCGTGCCGGGGGATTTCGGCCGCGCGACCAGCGCGGACGTCGCGCAATTGGTGCGCCAATGTACATGACCTTCCGTTGGTTCGGTCCGTCCGATCCGATTCCGCTCGCGCATATCCGGCAGATCCCAGGCGTGCAAGGCGTCGTCAGCGCGTTGTACGACGTGCCGGTAGGAGATGCCTGGCCGCGCGCGCGGCTGGAGCGGCTGGGTGCAGACATCGATGCCGCGGGCCTCAAGCTCGCGGTGGTCGAGAGCATCCCCGTGCACGAGGACATCAAACTCGGCCGGCCGACCCGCGACCGGCTGATCGCGAACTACTGCGCGAGCGTGCGCGCGATGGGCGAGCTGGGCATTGCCGTGCTGTGCTACAACTTCATGCCCGTGTTCGACTGGCTGCGCACCGATCTCGCCATGCCACTCCCCGATGGTTCGACCGCCCTCGCCTACGACGACCGCGCCCTCGCCCGCATGGACCTCGGCCGCGGCACGGGCGATCTACCCGGCTGGGCAGCCGCGTACGGGGCTGGGGAGCTCCAGGCGCTGCTCGCCGCCTACCGCGACGTGGATGCCGAGCGGCTATGGGACCATCTCGCCTACTTCCTCGAAGGTGTGGTCCCGGTAGCCGAGGAGTCCGGCGTCCGTATGGCGATCCACCCGGACGACCCGCCCTGGCCCATCTTCGGGCTGCCGCGCATCATCTGCCGCGGCCGCGACCTCGACCGCCTCGTCCGTCTCGTCGACCGGCCCGCGAACGGCGTGACGTTCTGCACCGGCTCCCTCGGAGCCCTCCCGGACAACGATCTCCCCGGCATGGCCCGACACCTTGGTGACATGGGCCGGATTCACTTCGCCCACTGCCGCAACGTGCGCATCACGGGCGAGCGGCAGTTCCACGAGACGCCGCACCCGTCGGCTCTGGGCGGCGTGAACCTGGGCGAGGTGCTGCGGGCGCTGCGCGACACGGGCTTCAAGGGCCCGATGCGTCCCGACCACGGCCGCATGATCTGGGGCGAGCGGGGCCGGCCCGGGTACGGGCTGTACGATCGCGCGCTCGGCGCGACGTACCTGCAGGGACTGTGGGAGGGGCTCGGATGAAACTCATTCGATTTGGTGAACCGGGACGGGAACGGCCCGGTCTGATTGTAGACGGAGGGCGGCGCATCGATGCCTCGGGCCTTGACGCCGATTACGACGAGGCGTTCTTCGGCTCGGGCGGCCTCGAATTACTGGCGCGCTGGCTCGCTGAGAACGGCCGCACGGCGCCGACTGTACCGGATAGCGTGCGTCTTGGACCGCCGGTCGTCCGGCCGAGCAAGATCGTATGCATCGGCTTGAACTACCGCGATCACGCGCAAGAGACCGGGCAAGCCCTGCCGACGGAGCCTGTCCTCTTCTTCAAGGCGACGACGGCCTTGAGCGGCCCGAACGACGACGTCGTCATCCCCAAGGGCAGCACCAAGACCGATTGGGAGGTCGAGCTGGCGGTCGTGATCGGCCGCCGCGCAAGCTACGTGGAACGCGATGCCGTCTTCGCCGGCGGCCACGTCGCCGGGTACGTGCTGCACAACGACTACTCGGAGCGTGCCTTCCAGCTCGAGCGCGGCGGTCAGTGGGTAAAGGGCAAGAGCTGCGATACGTTCGCGCCCTTGGGGCCGTTCGTCGCGACTCCGGACGAGATCCCGGACGTGCACGCCCTGTCCATGTGGCTCACTGTGAACGGCGAGCGCAAGCAATCGAGCTCGACCAAGAACCTCGTCTTCGACGTGCCCGCCCTCGTCAGCTACATCAGCCAGTTCATGACCCTGCTGCCCGGCGACGTGATCTCGACCGGTACGCCCGCCGGCGTAGGCCTCGGCCACAAACCGCCGCGCTACCTCGTCGCCGGCGACGTGGTCGAACTGGGCATTGAAGGACTCGGCTCCTCGCGCCAGCGCCTCCGGGCCTACCGCTGACGCAGGTACGCCGCCGCCACACTCGCATACTGCGCGAACGCCACCTCCGGCTCTTCGATCTCCGGATGCCAGCGCTTCTCCCACTCGAAACTGTAGAAACCCTTGTACCCGATCTTCTCGAGGGCCTCGATTTGCCGCTTCACCGGCACCTCGCCCGTGCCAGTCAGCACGTAGCGGCGGTCGTTTCCGGCGGGCACGGAATCCTTGAGGTGCGTGTGCCGGATGTACCTGCCCAGCTGCCGTACCGTGTCCTCCGGCTCTTCCTTGCCCGACACGAAGGTGTGGTGCGCATCCCAGAGCAGTGCCACCTGCGGTGAGTCCGCTTTCTGAAGGATCTCGAGCAGCGCGGTCGAATCGGTGAAGTCACCGTGCGACTCGATGATGACGGTCACGTTCTTCGGCTTGGCGTAGTCTCCGAGCGTCCGCAGCCCCTCCGCGATGTGCGCGAGCATGTCGGCCCGGGGCACTCCCTTCACGTACTCGTTGCCGAACACGCGCACGTACGGCGCACCGAGCGCTTGCGCCAGATCGATGAAGCGTCTTCCGTCGTCGAGCTGCGCGGCGTGCTTGACCGGGTCCAGGTCGTGCATCTGGGCCGAGGCGCCGAGACACGTGACGGAGAGGCCGTGCGCTGCAAGCTGCCGCTTCGCCTCGGCCAGGCGGTCGGGAGCGAACTCCGGGACCTTCGTCAGGTCCATGTTGGTCAGAATCCCGCGCAGCTCGATGGCGGCGAACCGGTGCCCGGCGGCGAAATCGAGGATCTGCGGCCAGGTCCAGTTCGGGCAACCGAGCGTCGAGAAACCGAGCCTCAGCCCCTCGTTCCCCCTCTCCCGAAGGGAGAGGGGGCCAGGGGGCGAGGACAACACCGCGAGCATCGCGGCGGAAGTCTGCAGAAACTCACGGCGCGTGGTCATGGGCGGACGGTGAAATGGTAGACGGTGCGCGAGCGGTACTCGCCGCCGGGCCGCAAAACAGTAGACGGAAACCCGGGTTTGTTCGGCGAGTCGGGAAAGTGCTGCGTCTCCATCGCGAAGCCGTAGCGGTGCCGATAGACAACCCCGCCCTTCCCCCGCAGCGTGCCATCCAGGAAATTGCCGCTGTAGAATTGCACTCCCGGCTCGGTCGTGGAGATCTCCATCACGCGGCCGCTCGAAGGCTCGTACACGAGCGCCGCGGGGCCCGCCTTGGTCAGCACGACGTTGTGATCGTAGCCACGCCCGTAACGCAGCTGTTCGTCGTCTTGCGCGATGCGGGCGCCGATCGCGGTCGGCGTGCGGAAGTCGAACGCCGTGCCTGTCACGTTCCTGATCTCACCGGTCGGGATCAGCGTGGAATCCACGGGAGTGAACGCGTCGGCGTTGAACGTGACGACGTGACCCAGAATGTCGCCCTTCCCGTCGCCCGCCAGGTTGAAGTAGCTGTGCTGCGTCAGGTTGATCGGCGTCGCGTGGTCCGTCGTCGCCTCGTACTCAAAGATCAGCTCGTTCTGAGCGGTGAGCGTGTAAATCACCGTCGCCCGGACGGTGCCCGGGTAGCCCTCATCGCCATCGGGACTCGTGTGTCGAAACACCAGGCCTACCGAATCTCCGTGCTCGAATGGCGCGGCATCCCAGACCACCTTGTCGAAGCCCTTCACGCCGCCGTGGAGGTGATTGGGGCCATTATTGGTGGCGAGCGTGTAGGTCTTGCCGTCGAGCGTGAATCGACCGCGGGCGATGCGGTTGCCGTATCGTCCGATGATGGCGCCGAAGTAGGGTGATGACCGCTCGTAGTCGGCCAGCGAATCATAGCCCAGCACGATGTCGTCCAACCGGCCGTGCCGGTCCGCGACCTTGAGCGAGAGGATGATGCCGCCGTAGTTCGTGACGCGCAGCTCCGTTCCCTTGGCGTTCTGGAGCGTGTAGACGCTCACGGCCTCGCCCCCACTGGTCGTGCCGAACGGTTCCCGCACCACGGAAGCTCCCTTACAGGCGAAAGCCGAGGCCAACAGCACGCACCAGCCGCACAGTCTCAGAGTCATCAGTCCTCGAAACTCGCTCTGTACGCTCGGACGCGCCACTCGTAGTTTCCGCCCTATGATCGCCAGCCGCCTGCTCTCGGTGTGCGTCGTGCTTGTCGTTTCATCGACCGCCTCGGTTCCGTCGGTCCCATCGGGGATTCCCCTCGCCGAGCACCCTCGTCCCGATTTCCAGCGGGAGGAGTGGCAGAATCTGAACGGACCGTGGCAGTTCCAGCTCGATGCCCAGGACGCGGGCGAGACGCAAAGCTGGTTCCGCGGCGGCCTGCCCGCACCACGGCCGATCCTCGTACCGTTCCCCTGGGGGAGCCCCCTCTCGGGGGTCCCCGACAGCGCGCCAATCGGGTGGTATGCCCGAACGATTCAGGTGCCCGCCGCCTGGACCACAGCAGGACAACGCGTCTTCCTCGTGATCGGCGCCGC
>DATHDT010000242.1:0-4742 GCA_035318905.1 Gemmatimonadales bacterium
GCATAGGTTTGCTCACGCGACCGGGAACCGAGGTGTTAGTGGAAGGGAACGCGCACCTCGTGCATTCCGAGATGGCGGGCCTCGCCGCGCTGTGGGGCCTGCAGATCAAAACCATCGCCACGACCGATGGGCTGTTGACGCCCGACCTGGTGCGTGCCGCGGTGCGGCCGCCGTCGCCCCACGTGCCCCGTCCCTCGGCGCTCGCGATCGAGAACACCCACAATTCCGCCGGGGGGCGCGTGCTCCAGCCGGAAGCTTTCGACGCCGTCGTGGCGGCGGCGCGCGCGGTCGGCCTGGGCGTGCACCTCGACGGCGCCCGGCTCTGGAATGCGGCGGCGGCCGCGGGCGTCCCCCCCGCGCGGCTGGCGCAGGGCGCCGACACGGTCATGGTGAGCGTCTCGAAGGGGCTGGGCTGTCCCGTCGGGTCGTGTCTCGGGTTTCCCAAAGACCTGCGGCCGCGCGCTTGGGAGATCCGCAAACGGCTGGGGGGCGGAATGCGGCAATCGGGGATCCTCGCGGCAGCGGCGCTGTATGCGCTGGACCAGAATCTGGGCCGGATTGCGGAGGATCACGCCAACGCGCGCCACTTCGCCGAGCAGTTGGTGGAGTGCGCCGCCGTGCGCCCCTGGATTCCGGACACGAATATCGTCATGCTCGATCTGGTGCGGGAAACGGATTCGTCCGAAACGGTGTTCCCGCGCCTCGCACGTGCGGGCGTGTTGCTGGCGCCCTGGGGTCCGCGACGGCTGCGCGCCGTCACACACCTGGACGTGAGCCAAGACGACGTGGAACGCGCCGCGCGGCTCATCGTGGAGGAATTGCGGTGACCGCACCTGCCCCAGTGTCGCAAGCGATGCCGATGGCGCGGGCAATCCTGTGGAACCCCGTCAAGAAGGAAGGAGCGGGACGGCCCTCAGGGCGTGCGCCGTACCCAGTCTTCTTCCAGCAGGAGGCGGTGGCCGCACTGCAGGACCATCTCAAGGCGTCGCCGCAGCAGGCGATCTTCGGCTTCCTCATCGGCTCCCTGTATCGCGATCCGGAAACCGGCGTGTTGTACGCTGTGATCGACAAGACGCTGCGCTTGAACCAGGCGATCTACGGCGACAAGACCGAAGTCGTCGTCGCGCGCCTGTGGGACCGGATGCAGGAACAGCTGACCAAGACCTCGGGACGCCTGCTGGGGTGGTATCACAGCCATCCGGGGCAGGCGCTCTCCCTCACCACGCACGACGTCGAGACACACGTGAAGTTCTTCACCGAGCCGTGGCAGGTCGCGGTGATTGTCGCGTCGGAGCCCGAAGGGATCGTCGGCGGGTTCTTCCGCTCTGGATCGAGCCAGGCGTGGGCCGAGACGGCGCTCCCTTTCTACGAGCTGCTGCAGCCCGATTCAATCCGCGCCGACGGCAAGAAGCGGTCGTTCATCACGTGGAAAAACTACAAAGCGTTCAACCCGGTGTCGGCCAAGGGTCCGGCCAAAGCGCCGGCGCCGCCGCCCGCCCCGGCCCCCCCGCCCGTGACGGACGATTTTAAGATCATCAAGAGCAGCGCGGACGACGAACCGGCACCGTCGGCACCGGTCTTCGTCCCTCACGAGCCGCGCGTCCCGGCGCCCCCGCCTCAGCCCCGCGCCAAGGCGCCGACGCCGGTCCCAACTCCGCCGCCGCCCCCGCCGCCCCCGCCGCCGGCGGCGCCGTCACCACGGGGCGCCCCGCGACGGACCCCGGCGCCGTCGTTCCGGCTCCTTGATGAAAGGGGGGAGACCGCGGCCGTGGGGAAGGGGCGTACGCCCCTGCGCCGGCGCCGCTCGCGACGGGGCCTCTGGCTCACCCTGCTCGCGGTGCTCCTCATCGTCGGCGGCGGTGCGGCGGCCGGCTACTGGTACTACGTCCTAGGGGGCGCGCCGCTGCCATTCGGCTTGAAGTCGCTTCCATTCGGGCTGCGGCCACGCGTGGGGCCGGGGGGGAGGGCGCCAAGTGTCACGCCGCCCCCGACGGCGACGCGGCCGGCGCCCGAGTCGCGGGTCGTCGACACGACGTTCGCGCGCGTCGACCGCCTGAGCGACACGCTGTCCACCGCCCTGCGGAACTATCACGACCGCACGGCGCTATTCGCCAGGCAGCAAATCGATTGCGCCGCCCTGGCGCGCGGCTACGTCGCGATTCAAAACCTCTGGATCAACTACGCCGCTGAGCGAAAGGAGCGCATCGCGTCGTTCGACGCGCGGCGGGCGGCACGCGATCAGGGGCTTTACGCCAGCGTGGACTCCGTCGAGGGTCAGTTCGAGAAGTCGCGCTGCCCGCGCCCGTGAACCTGGTCCTCGTCGCATGGCTCATCACGCAAGGCATCGCGCCGCTCCGCAAGAGCGACCTGGTACGCCTCCTCTCCGGGTCGGTCATGTCGCAAGAGGAGATGGCGCAGCTCGTCCGCCGCAACTGCCTCAGTTTCACGCCGACGGAACGGGATCGCGCCGATTTCCAGCGCCTGGGCGCCGAGGCTCCGGTGCTCGCCGCCGTCAACGCCTGCGCGCGCCGCGCCAGCCGTCCGGCGGTAACGCGGCCTCGCGTCACAGCGCCGCCGCCCGTGGCGCAGAGCACGCCACTTCCGCAGCCGCCACCGCCGCGGGCCCCACCGCCGGTACACGTGTCGCCGGATCGCAGCGGTTTCGTCGCCGGGGGTGGCCAGAGCGGGCCGGCGGGCCAGCGGCTCCCACGCGCGCTCGTGTTCGAGGCACGTGACAGCGCGGGGAAGCCGCTCGCCGGCCAGACGGTGACCTTCACGGGCATCAACGCCCGGATCGAACCTCCGTCGCTCGCGACAGATGTCGAGGGGCGCGTGCGCGTCGGTGTGACGCTCGCCGAGCGCTCCGGCTCGGCGATCGTGCTCGCCGTCGCCGGCGACGTGGAGAAGCAGGCGGCGTTCAGGGTCACCGTCGGTCCCGTGTCGCAGTTGGTGGTGGCGTGTCGCGCGTCGGAGCTCTCAGGCCGCGTCGTACTGCGCCCCGACACCGTCGCCGAGCTGCGCGTCACCGCGCGGGATGCATACGGCAACGGCGCGCGGCTCAGCGGGCTCCGCGCGGCAGTCGCCGACGCTCGGATTCTGCGCGTGCAGCGTATCGCGGAGGACAGCATGGCGGGCACAGTCGTCCTCAGGCCCGATCAGGCGGGGACCACGAGCCTCGCCGTGATCGCGAATGGCCTGCGCCAGTACGTGACTGTCACGGTGCCGCCACGGGCGGCACCGGGGAAGACCGACTGCCCCTAGGACGCCCACCCCGGGGGGGGAGTTGTTTCAGATCAGTAACAGTTTTGAAGCTGGCCGGGCGTAGCGCGGGTGTAGGCGATCCGGTCGGTCGGAGGCGCCGGCCGGCGGTCGATGCGCAACCTCCTTGCGACAATGGATTTACGGTAGGGCAGGTGCCTCCAAATGGCGCCGCCGCCGCGGCGAGGAAGTTGCTACGCGTTACAGGAGATGGATGCCGACTCGGGCAGTTTCGCTCCTCATCGGGGCGCGGATGTCACCCCGCCTCCCGGCGTAAGCCCTACCGCGACGGGAGGCGCCTACCGCGAGCGTCCCATGCCGGTTGGCTCCGCCATCCTGTGGACGCCGGTCGGTCTTGCCGGTACCAGCCCCGAGTATCCGATCTTCTTCACGCAGCGCGCCCTCGACGCCGTGCACGCCCCACTCGCCGGTCTCCCCGAGGGCGCATCGTCGCTCGGGTTCTTGGTTGGCGGCATCTACCAGGCTCCCGACACGCGCGCCCCCTTCATCGTCGTCGAGTCTACGATTCATCTCCCGTGGTCGATCGGCGGCGATCACCTGACGGCGGCGCTGCGGCAAGGCCGGGTCATCGCGCAGGAAGAAGTGCGCCGCAGCGGCGCGCAACTGCTGGGGTGGTACCACAGTCACGTGGCACCGCACGCGCGGCTCTCCGTCAGCGATGTCGCCGCGCACGTGGCGTGCTTTGATCAGCCCTGGAACGTGGCCCTCGTGGTGTCGCGCGGCACGCAGTTGACGGGCGGCATCTTCCGCATCGCGTCGCGCACGGCATGGTCGAACGAGTACTTGCCGTTCTACGAGCTGCCGGACGATAGCGCCCAACGCCCGGACGGGCGCCCCGTTTCGCATTTGACGTGGGCGAACTACCGGACCCAGGGCGTCGAGCTGTCGACGAACCTGGCGGCGGGAGTGCGCGATGTCGCTCCACCGTTGCTGCTGTTCGACGATGAGCCCGTCGACGAGGGGGCGCCGCTCCCCGCGCGACTGCCGCGCCGGTCTCTGCCCGCGCCCGTGATCAAGGCCGTTCGGTTCGGCGCGCTGGGACTCGTGGCGGGCGCGTCCCTGTTCGGGGCCTACCGCGTGTTCGCGTCGGGGCCCGATCGCGCGGGGGCCGTCACTGCCCGCGTGGCCGTCACGACGCCGGAGCGGCTCGATCGACTCGCCGACACCGTCGCCTTCGCGGTCACGGCGTTTGAGATCCGCCTGCGGCTGTTTGACGGGCGCAAGATGTTGTGCTCGGACCTGTCACAGGGCCTCGTGGATCTCGAATCGCGCTGGATGACGCACAGCGCCGCCCGGAGAGCCGCGGCGGCGAGCCTCGATTCCGCGCGCGTCGCGCGCGACCGCCGCTTGAACGCCGACGTCGGCGCCGTCGAGCGGGGGTTTGCCCGCACCGGCTGTCCTCGACCGTGATCCCCGGCCGCGAAATGAACAGAGCCAGAATTGCCACCCTGCTGTTCATTTCG
>DATHDT010000243.1:0-3482 GCA_035318905.1 Gemmatimonadales bacterium
CCGTTGCGCTCGACGACGTGCGAGCCGTTCTGCACGAAGGCCTGCCCCGCTTCGCGGACGCCGCGAATCACCGCCTCCTCACCCGTGTACCGGTCGTGATTCCCGAGCACCGTCACGACGCCCAGCGGCGCGCGCAGCTCGCGGAAGGCGCGGACGTAATCGGGGATGTACGTCGCGGCGATGTCGATCATGTCGCCCGTCTGGCAGATCAGGTCGGGGCGGAGCGCGTTCGTCTGCGCGACGATCGCTTCCATCTTCTCGCGCTCCATATGAATTCCGGCGTGCACGTCGGAGAGGTGCGCGATGCGGATACCGTCGAGACCAGGTGGCAGGTCCGGGAAGAACAGCGTGCGACGCGTGACGACCGGGAGGCGCTCGGCACTCCAGATACCATACCCGGAAAGCCCAAGACCAGCGGCGGCGTAGACGTATGTGGCGCGGGCGAGGAATTGTCTACGACTAAGGGCGTGGGGACGTGGGACGTGGGGATGTGGGGCCCACGACCCCACGCCCCACTTCCCACGCAGTTTCGTCCATAGCCAAAACACTCCCTTGGCAAGCAAGTACACGCACACCAGCCCGCAAAACACCCACCCCATCATCTGCCAGGCAATCCAGGGACCGATGTACGGGAGGCGCCCGATGCCCCACAAGCTCCCTGAGAGCATACGAGTCGCGACGATGACCCAGGGGAAGTTGAAGAGCGCGAACACCGCCGCGAGCCCCCAGCGCACGTAGCGCGCCTGGCGCGGGCGGGTGGGGTCCGGAAGGCGCTCGCGCAGATATAGGTAGATCAACGCCTGCGGCGCGATGAAGAGCAAAAGGTAGATTACGGCCACCATGCTATCCCGTACGCTCCTCTTGGTTGCGTGGTTCCCGGCGGTCGTCTGCGCGCAACAGCTGACGCCCGTCGATCGCCAGCTCGTCGCCGCCGGCGTCTGGGCTGAATCTCGCTACAACTATGCCTACTGGGATGCTGTGCGCGCCGATTGGGACTCGGCGTTCGCGGCCCTCGTCACCGAGACGACGGGACGCACCGTCTCCGACGTGCAGTATTTCCGCCGCATGCGCCGCTTCGTGGCCCTGCTTGCCGATCCGCAGGCGGACCTCGAGCCGCCGCCCGCGCTCGCCGCCCGCGTGGCGCGCCCGCCCCTGGCGCTGCGCAGCATCGAGCGGCGGCCCTTCATTATCGACTACGCCCCGAACGATGAGATGCGCATCGCGCGTCCCCAGCGGCTCGCCGAGATCCTCGCGATCCAGGGCGTGCCCGCGGAGCAATGGATCCACGATTCGATACTCCCCGAGATCGCGGGCGCGACGGACGCGAGCCGCTGGGAACGCGCGGTCGCGCGCATGCTCGAAGGTGAGAAAGGCACGGCGTTGCATCTGCTGCTGCGGCTTCCGGGGGGCGAGCAACGCGGCGCCAGCGTGACGCGGAGCGTCTCGCTCACCGCCCGCTGGCCGCTCGAGCTTCCCGCCCTGGACGTCGACACGCTGCCGGGCGGCGCGATTTGGGTGCGCGTCTCGTCGCTCGCCGACGCGGGCGTCGTGCAGGCGTTCGATCGCGCACTCGGCGATGCGCCGCGCGCCAGCGGCATCGTGCTCGACCTGCGTGAGGCGTCGGGCATTGGAAGGGAGAATGGGTACGCGATCCTCGCCCGGCTCATCGAACGGCCCGTCCTCACGTCGCGCTGGCGCACGCCGCAATACCGTCCCGCGTATCGCGGCGCCGACGCGCCCGACTCGACCGGTGCCTGGCTCGCGGCCCCTCCGGATACGATCCGGCCGCGCCAAGGGGAGGGCCGGACGCGCTTTGCGGGGCCCGTCGCGATCCTCTCGTCGCCCCGCACCGCGGGCGCCGCCGAGGACTTGCTGGTCGCTTTCCGGAACGGGTCTCGCGGCCCGATCATCGGCGAGACGTCGGCGGGAAGCACGGGCCAGACGCTGCTCCTGCCGCTGCGCCGCGGCTGGCAGCTCCGCGTGACGGTGACGCGCGACGCTTTCCCGGATGGCACCGAGTTCGCGCGGACGGGCGTCGCGCCCGAGGTCCCCGTAACGGTCCGGGTGGACGATGTGCTGGCGGGACGGGATGTGGCGCTCGACCGCGCGCGGGAGTACTTGAAGACGGCGCCGCGCCGCTGAAGTCTACGGCGTGACGGTAAAGGACAGCGACGGCTCGATCAGGGGATGCACCAGGATCCGGCCAGTCACCACGTAGGATGCCGGCGTCAACTCCGAGTCCACGACCCATCGCGTGTAGCGCGTGAGGATGCCGCCGAGCGCAAACCTCCGTACCTCGGTGGAATCCAGGGCGCACCCGGCCGGTGCGGGCAGGGTCTTCACGGTGTTCACTCCTGCTCGGATCGCCACGTTGTCCGCGCATGCGGGACGCACCGTGCCGTCCGAGCTGTCGTTCACCGACTGCACCAGGACGATCTGATGGCGCAGCCAGACGGTGTCACCCCGGGCGGCGGTACTGATCGTGTTGATCGTGTCCGCGCCCGGCGCGGCGCACGTCGTGTCGCAGTCAAAGGCCGCGATTCCGTACTGGAAGACAAAGCCCGTCAGCTCGGTCGACGGGAGGCAGGCGGCCCCCACCCCCAGGACCGCCGCTCCCAGTAACACGACCGCGTACCGCCGCGCCGTCATTTCTTCTCCAGCTGCGCCCGGAAGAACGCGATCACCGTATGCCACGCGCTGTCGGCCACCTCGGGCTTGTCACGCGCCCGCAAGAAGCCGTGTCCCACGCCGGGATAGATCGCGTACTGATAATCTTTCCCCGCTTGCTTCACCGCCGCGGCCATCTCCGTAAGTCCCGCGTTGATGCGAGCGTCGTTCTCGGCGTACACGCCCAGGCCCTTGGCGCGGATGCGGCCGATGTCTGCGAGCGGATTCGGGCTCGGCCCGTAGCAAACGACGAACGCCTTGAGCGCGGAGTTGTTCGTTGCGTAGCGGAAGCTCTGGCCGCCGCCCCAGCAGAATCCGATGACGCCGATCGCGTCACCACGGACGGCCTTGATCGTCGTGAGATATCGCTGGGTCGCGTCGAGGTCGGCCGTCACCTGGTCGGGAGGCAGGGCCACGATGCGTTGCCGGGCGGAGTCTCCGGCTGCCGGCGTACCGCCGCCGCGCGACAGGAGGTCGGGCGCGATCGCCACGAAGCCGTCCTTGGCGAGCTGCTCCGTCGTTAGGCGCACGAAGTCGGACAGGCCGAAGATCTCGTGGATGACGATCACCCCGGGTGCCGCCGTCGGGCGCTCCGGATAGGCGATGTACGCGGTGATCGTGTCCTTGCCGCTCACGTACTTGACGTACTCGGCGTGGATGTCGGGGGGCGAAAGACGGCGGAGGACGGCGAAAGACGGGGAACGTACCGCCCCCACCGCGACCAACGCCGCAAGAGCCACCGCCATCACCTTCGCCGTCTTCCGCCGACCTACGCCGCCCTTCGCTCTACCGCCCATACGCCACCCTCCAGATCT
>DATHDT010000244.1:0-9570 GCA_035318905.1 Gemmatimonadales bacterium
CGTTGAACGCCACGTCGTCGACGAGGTGGCGAATCACGAACAGCCCGCGCCCGTCCTCACGCTCGAGGTTCTCGGGACGCGTGGGGTCCGGCGGGTGGGCGTGGTCGAAGCCACGCCCGTCGTCGGTGACGTGAATCCGCACGGCGTCCTGGCCCAGCTCGACGCGGACGCGCACAACGCGTGCGGGGTCTTCGCCGGTGCCGTAGCGGATCGCGTTGCCGAGAGCTTCGGCGAGCGCGGTGCGGAAGTTGAAGTTGAGGCGGCGCGGCGAGAGGGTACCGGTGGGGAGACGGCTCGCCACCAGCTCGACGGCGTCGCCTACGACCCCGAGATCGCTCGGGACATCGAGCCGCATTTCGAGCGCGGTGACGTGTAGGCGCAAGGACATCAGAACGCGGCCAGCGCCTCCTCGGCCGTCTTGGTGATGGCGAACAGCGTGTCGAGCTTGGTCAGCTCGAACAGCGTCTGCAGGTCCTCGTTGAGGCCGGCGAGGCGCAGCTCCCCGCCCTGCTCCCGGATCTTCTTGGAGAGCGACACGAGCACGCCGAGGCCGGAGGAGTCGATGTACCCGGTCTTGGCGAAGTCGACGACGAACTTGCGGCCGCCGCCGTCCAGGGCGTCGAGCACCTTCTGCTTGAGCTCCTGACGGTTGCCGACGATCAGCTGACCGTCGACGCCGACCACCACGACTCCGCTCTTGTCTTTCTTCACGCTGAAACTCATCGAGGCGCTCCTCCGTGTCGTGTCGTTGTCCTTAAGGACAGCGTGGGCCGAGCCCAGGCTTCAGCCTGGGAACCACTCCCGACCCACGGTTCATCCCCCCACCTGGAGCACCGCTATTGCCGCCGTGTCCACAATATCGTGAACGGTGGCGCCCCGCGACAGGTCGGAGATGGGTCGCGCCACCCCTTGGAGAATGGGGCCGAGGGCGGTCCAGCCGCCCAACCGCTGCACCAGCTTGTAGGCGATGTTGCCGCTGTCCAAATCGGGGAAGATGAGAACGTTGGCGCGTCCCCCGACTGGAGAGCCGGGCGCCTTGCGGGCCGCGACGTCCAACTCCAGCGCCGCGTCGCTCTGCAGCTCGCCATCAAAGGCAAAATCCAAGGGCGGCGAAAGCCGGCGGAGGGCGGCGACCGCGGCCTGGATTCGATCGATGCGCGGTCCCGCCGCGCTCCCCTTGGTGCTGTACGACAGAAACGCGACGACCGGCTCGTCCCCGACGATGCGACGCCGGTCGCGCGCGGTCGCCACGGCGATGTCGGCGAGCTGCGCGGGAGCCGGCTCGGGGACGACGGCGCAGTCCGCGAAACTCAGGACGCGATCGCCGTCCGGATCGACCATGTAGAACGCACCACTCACCGTCGCGATGCCGGGCGCCGTGCCCACGGCCCAGAGCGCGGCGCGAATCGTGTCGGCAGTGGGATAGCACGCGCCCCCAACCATCACGTCTGCCTCGCCGATCCCGACGAGGCACGCGCCGTAGGTGAGCGGATGTTGCAGCGCTTCAATGGCTGCGGTGTCGGTGGGAAACTTGTCGGGCTTCCGGGACCGGAGGAGGCGCACCAGCTCGGTGCGTGGGGCGCGGTGCGTGGTGGGATCCAAGAGCTGGATCTTGCCCAGGCCCTCACGTTCGAGTTTCTCGGCGGCCTCCCGCACCCGCGGGTCGTCGCCCTCGGGGAGCACGATCCGGAGGTTCGCGCGCCGCGCCCGCTCGTACACGCGGGCCAGAAAACTCATTTGGCGAACTTGCGCTTCAGGGCCTTCTGCACGGCCGGATGCACGAGGGCCGAGACGTCGCCGCCGAAGCGCGCCACCTCCCGCACCAGGCTGGAGCTCAAGTAGGTGAGGTCGAAGGCCGGGACGAGGAACACCGTCTCGATGTGGGGCCCCAGATTGCGGTTCATCAGGGCCATCTGAAACTCGTACTCGAAGTCGCTCACCGCGCGCAGGCCGCGCACGATCACCGTCGCGTTGACTTTTTTGGCAAAGTCCACGAGCAGGCCGTCGAAGGACTGCACCTCGACGCGTTTGTCGGGCACGCACTCCCGGATCAGCGCGACGCGCTCGTCGAACGAAAACAGCGGCTGCTTGGCGACGTTCACCGCCACGGCGACGACCATCCGATCGACGAAGCCGAGGCTTCGGTGGATCAAGTCCTCGTGACCCTTGGTGATCGGGTCGAAGGAGCCCGGATACACGGCGATGCGGTTCATGAGGGCGCCGTAAAGAACGTGACCGCTGTGTCCCCGTAGCGGCGTGTGTCGTCACCATCGATGGGCTGGTCGGCGGAGTGCTCAACCGAGAATACGCGCGCAAACGGCTTCGCACGAAACAGCTTCGCGAGCTCAGGCGCTTCGTCCCCTGCGTAGGGTGGGTCCGCGAACGCGACATCGTACGCCCTCGGCTGCAACTGTTCAGCGAAACGCATCGCGTCAGTCCGATGGATCGTCACGTGGTCCCCCACGTTGAGGAGGCTCGCATTCGCATGAATCACTCTGAGCGACGCCGTGTGCTTCTCCACGAAATCGACCGACACGGCACCGCGGGACAGCGCTTCAAATCCGAGGGCGCCGGAGCCCGCGAACAGGTCGAGGACCCGCGCGCCCTCGATCGACCCCTGCAAGATGTTGAACCAGGCCTCGCGCACCCGGTCGGCGGTAGGACGAACCTTGTCCGTGGCGGGCGTCTTGATGCGCCGCCCCTTGAACTCCCCGGCAATGATCCGGATCGTCATTATCGCTATTTCGTGGGCGCCAACGCCGCCACGCGCGCCTGCAAGGTCGTGCGTCCCTGCCACTCGTCCCGCTCCAGCTTGAACGCCACGTCGAGCGGCGCCGCGAGCCAGCTGTCGGGCACGTCGTCGGCCCAGCGGAACCCGATGGCCGGCAGGACCCCCGAGCCGTCGTCGAGCGTGAAGCGCAGGTGGTTCGTCCCGACCCGCCGGGCCCCCACGGCGCGCGCGCCGCGCACGCCGAACACCGGCGCGGGATTGCCGGCCCCGCAGGGCTCGAGGTGGCGGATCAGCCGTTCCAGCTCGCCGTTCACGAGCCCCAGCGGCAGCTCGAGATCGACGCGCTGGCTCGGCGCCAGGTCGTCGGGGCTGAGAAGCTGGCCCGCGACCTCGAGAAAGGCAACACGGAAATCCTCGAAGCGCTCGCGCCGGATCGTGAGCCCCGCCGCCATCGTGTGGCCGCCGTACTTCTCGAGGTGCGGCGCGGTGCGGTGCAACGCGGCGTGCAGATCGAATCCGGCGATGCTGCGCCCCGAGCCCCGACCCACATTCCCTTCCTTCTCCCAGGCAATCAGGAACGTCGGCCGGCCGTAGCGCTCCACGAGCCGCGACGCCACGATGCCAATGACCCCCGGATGCCAGTCGTCCGCCGCGAGCACGAGGGCGCGGTCGTCGGGGCGCAGCGTCTGCTCGGCCAGCGCGATCGCCTCGTCGAGGATCTTCTGATCGAGCTCCTGACGGCGGGCGTTGAGGGTCTCAAGCTCCCGCGCCAAAGTCGCCGCCTCACGGGCGTCCTCCGTGAGTAGCAGCCGCAGCCCATCCTTCGCGTCGGCGATGCGCCCGGCGGCGTTGAGCCGCGGCGCCAGGATGAAGCCGACGTGACCCGCGCGCAGCGGTTTGCCGCCGAGCCCCGCGGTCTCGACCAGCGCGCGCAGCCCCGTCCACCGCGAGTCGGCCAACATCTTGAGGCCGTGGCGCACGAGAATGCGGTTCTCGCCGGTCAGCGGCACGACGTCGGCCACGGTCGCGAGCGCCACGTAGTCGAGGAAGTGCAGCGGCAGATTGGGCGAGAGGCCGAGGGTGGTGACGAGTGCCTGCGCCAGCTTGAAGGCGACCCCGGTGCCGCAGAGGTCTTTGTCCTCCGACGGACAATCGGGCCGGCGCGGATCGAGCACGGCGTTGGCAGGCGGGAGCGCGTCGCCGGGCAAATGGTGATCGGTGACGATCACGTCGATGCCCGCCTGGCGCGCAGCGGCCACCGCTTCGACGGCCGTAATCCCGCAGTCGCACGTCACAATCAACCCGGCGTTGATCCGTTGTGCTTCCGCGAGACCCGCGGCGCCGAAGTCGTAGCCGTCCTTCAGGCGGTGCGGCACGAACGGGTGCACGGTCGCGCCCGCTTCGCGCAGCACGCGCGTGAGCAGCGCCGCGGCGCACTGGCCGTCCACGTCGTAATCGCCGTGCACGAGGATGGGCCGAGAGTCGCGAACGGCACGCGACAGTATTTCCACGGCGACGCCCATGTCGGCCCAGAGGAGCGGGTCCGACAGCCGTTCGAGCTCGGGACGGAGGAAGGCCTTGGCAAGCGCGGGAGACGCGAGGCCGCGCTGTACCAGAATCGCGGCGAGGGCTTCGGGGATGTGCAGCTCGGCAGCCAGCGACTGCGTCGCGGCTGGATCGGCGGGAGGGGTGAGGGCCCAGCGCGCGGGAATCATTCCTTCGTGTACAGTAACACTCCGCACGCTTCGCAGGCCTCGATCGTGCCGCCGCGCTGGATCACCGCGCGCCGCTGCGTCGGGACCGCCGTGAAGCAGTTGCCGCACGAGTCGCCGTGCAGCGCGAACAGGGGCAGCGGCGCTTTGCCGCGGCGGATGCGCTCGTAGCGCGCCAGCATCGCCGGGCTCACCGCGGCGGCGGCTGTTTCCCGCGCGCGCACCGCTTTCTCGCGCTCGCCCACGATCGCGTCGCGCCGCCCGGCGAGCGCCTCACGCTCGGCGGCCTGCGATTCGCGCATCTGCTCGAGCGCCCGCTCCGCTTCGGCGGCTTTGAGCTCCGCCTCGCCGACGGCGTCCCCCGACCGCATGAACTCCGCTTCTTCTTTCGCGAGGACCGAGCGGGCGAGGTCGAGCTCGGCCATGAGGGTCGACGCCTCCTTGGCGCCGCGCACCCATTCGAGCTTCTGGCGCCGCTGCTCCTGCATCGTCTTGTAGCCCGCGATTTTCCCTTCCAGGTCACCGCGCCGGCCGTGAGCCGCCTGGATCGCGGCGTGTGCCTGCGCGACCGCGCGCTGCGCCACGGCGAGCCCTTCATCCAGTGCTTGCACCTCTGGCGTCAGCGCGACCAGCTGCGCGTCGCATTGGGCTACGGCGACGTCCTTGTCCTGCAGTGCCAACAACGATTCAAGTTCCGGGTGCACCCTTCCTCCTTGCTGTCTCGAGGATTTTCCAGGTAGGACGCTTTGCATTTCGTTCATCGGTCAACGCTCGTTTTTCCAGGGTGAGTCGGGCCTTGTCGGTCTCGGGAGCAATATCGATCTCGCGCTGCAGCCGGATGATCTCGCGCGATTTGCGGTCGGCATCGATGGTGTTCATCGCCCAGACGAACATGTCGTCCGCCGAAACGACCCCGAGGCCCGTTGCCTGAAGATCCTCGAGCGTCCGAGCGGCGATTTCGTCCAGCCGATCGGGCGCGTCCTCCGCGAGTGCTTCGAACACGGCCCGATAGCGCGGCGAGGAGAAATTCTCGGGGTCCACCTCTGCCAGCACCCGCGCCTTCCAGTCCGGACTGTGGAGCATCACCAGAAGGATGGTCTTCTCCGTTTGGGCCGCCGGCCCGAACTGTTCTGTCGAGACGGGCTGCGCAACGGCCGGGCGCGGTCGCTCCATGCGTCCCGACACCTCTTCCTCCAACGTCTCTTTGCGGACACCGGCCACCTCGGCCACCCGGGAGAGGTAGAGGTCTCGCGCAATGGGGTCCGCCGCCGCGCGAATCGTCGGCAGCAAGGCGTCCAGCGCGCGCCGGCGCCCCGGGAGCGTGCCGAAGAATCCCTTGCGCTCGAGGATCTGGATTTTCCGCTCGAGCACGTCGATCCCCTGCTTCAGGATGCCTTCGAGCGTCGCGGCACCCCCGCGGCGCACGAGCGTATCGGGGTCCTCGCCCTCGGGCATCGTGGCGACGCTGACGCGGAGTTTGTGCCGCAGCAGCACGTCGCCGGCGCGGAACGTGGCGCGCAGGCCGGCGTCGTCCGAGTCGTACAGCAGAATCACGTGCGGCGCGTGTCGCTGCAGCAGGACCGCCTGATCGTCGGTGAGGCCGGTCCCCAGGGGGGCCACCACTTCTTCGAGGCCCGCGAGCGAGACGCGCAACACGTCGAACTGGCCTTCGACCAGGATCGCGCGTTCCGTCTTGCGCATGGCGTGTTTCGCCGCGTGCAGGTTGTACAGGAGCTGCCCCTTGTGGAAGACCGGCGTCTCCGGCGAGTTCAAGTACTTCGGCTCTCCCTCGCCGAGGATGCGGCCGCTGAACGCCACGATGCGCCCCCGCAGGTCGTGGATCGGGAACAGGAGCCGGCCGCGGAACCGGGGCGCCACCGAGCCATCGTCTCGTTTAATGAGCAGACCCGCCGCGAGCAACACTTCTTCGCGCAGGCCCAATCCTTTCATCGCCTCGAGGAACGCCGCGCCGCGCGGCGCGTAGCCGAGTCCCTGCAGCTGAGCGGTCTCGAGGGTCACGTCGCGCGACACGAGATAGTGGCGCGCGATGTTCGCCTCCGGCGCTTCGCGCAGCTGGCGCGCGAACCAGTCGGCGGCGGTGGCGACGGCGTTGAAGAGGGGCTCCCGCGGGTCCGGGCCGATGGTGCCGCGCTCGGGGATCACGATCCCCGCGCGGCGCGCCGCCTCGCGCACCGCCGTCGGATAGTCCATCCCCAGCTTCTTCATAAAGAAGGAAAAGACGTTCCCCGCCTCGTGGCACACGAAGCAGTAGAACAAGCCCTTCTTGGGAATGACGGCGAAGTTGCGATGGGTGCCGCCATGGAAGGGACAGGGGCCGCGATAGTCCGAGCCGGTGCGCTTGAGCTCGACGTGCTCGCCGATGATGGCGATGAGGTCCGAGGCTTCGCGGACCTGCTCGATGACATCATCGGGAATCATTGGGCGCGCTCGAGCAGCTCAGGAGGGATCACCAGGCGCACGGCACCGACTTCGACAACCACGCGACCGTCAGACCGCACGTCCGCCACAACCCCAACCTTCCCCTGCCCGGTCTTCACCCGTTCCCCAACCTTGAGGTCGTTCGTTCCAACGGTCCCACGTTCCGTCGTTCCGCTCGTCTTCTCGATCGCGTCCTCCACCAACCGCCGCGCCTCTTTCGCCGTCGCTTCGTCCACGGCGGCGCGCGCCTGCGCCAGCGCGGCTTCGACCGTCTTGCGAGCCTCGAGCAGATAGGTGCGGGCGCGCTCGCGCGCATCGGCGTCCAGGGCCTTTTCGCGCGCCAGGAGACTCGCCGCGCGCTCCTCGAGATCGGATACCGCCTGGCGCGCCAGGTCGAGCTCCGCGGCGCGCGTGTCGAGGCCCTGAGCGCGGACCTCGAGATCTCGCCCGCGCGCTTCGACGGCCGCGAGGAGGCGGTCGAGCGTGCGCTCCGCGTCGGGGACCGCGCGCTCGGCTTCGGCGAGCACGTCCGCGGGCACGCCGAGTCGCCGCGCGATCGCCAACCCGTAGGACCGGCCGGGGACGCCCTTGAGCAGGCGATAGGTCGGCGTGAGGGTCTCCGCGTCGAACTGCAGCGACGCGTTCACGACGCCGACGGTCTCCGCCGCGAGCTGCTTCAACGCCCCCAGGTGCGTCGTCGCGAGCGTCACGGCGTGCCGGCGCGTGAGCGCCTTGAGCGACGCCGACGCGAGCGCGGCGCCTTCGGCCGGATCCGTGCCACTCCCGATTTCGTCCAGTAACACGAGCGACCCGTTGCCCGCGCGCTCGAGAATGGAGCGCAGCACGGCGACGTGGGCGGAAAAGGTCGAGAGGCTCGCGGCGATCGACTGCCGGTCGCCGATGTCGGCGAAGACCTCGGTGAAGATCGGGAGCGACGACTGCGGGCCGATCGGCGGGATCACGCCGCTCTGCGTCAAGAGGCAGAGGAGGCCGACCGCCTTGATGAGGACCGTCTTGCCGCCGGTATTCGGCCCGGAGACGAGGATCGTAAATTCGTCGGGGGCGAGCACCAGATCGAAGGGGACGACAACGTCAGGGGTCGTTCCTCCCGTTCGGTCCTCACCCCCTGGCCCCCTCTCCCTTCGGGAGAGGGGGAACGACACTCGTCCTGCGTCCCCCCTCTCCGGAACGGAGAGGGGGTCAGGGGGTGAGGACGGCAGCAGCAGCGGATGACGTCCCGACTTGATCACGAGGGGCCCTTCCCCGATCGCCGGCACAAACCCGTTCACCTCCACCGCATAGCGCGCCCGGGCACAGAGATCGTCGAAGGCGATGCACATCTCCCACGCCGCGGCGATGGCGCCCGCATGCGGACGCAGCAGATCCGTCAGCTCGCGCAACACGCGGAGCACTTCGCGCTGCTCCGACGACTCGGCGGCGCGCAGCTCGTTGCCCAGCTCGATCGCTTCGGGCGGCTCGACGAACAGCGTCGCGCGCGTCGCCGACTCGTCGTGCACGATCCCGCCGACGTGCCCCCGCGCCGTGCTCCGGATCGGAATCACGTAGCGACCGCCCCGCACGGTGACGGCGGCGTCGGGAGCGCGCTCGGTGGGATCGAGGCCGCCAAGCATCGATTCGAGTTTCTTGACGAGCTTCTGGCGCGCCTCGCGCACGTGCGCGCGGGCGCGCGCCAGCTCCTTGGACGCGCCGTCGAGCACGGCCCCGTCGGGACCGATCGCCTTGCCGAGCCGCACCTCGAGGTCCTTTGGCGGCGGCTCGACCCGCAGGGCCGCGGTGCGCGGCGCGGCGTCGGCGAGTCGCTTCAGGTCGCCCGCGGTGACGCGCGCCGCCGCGAGCGCGACGGTCAGCTCGGAGAGCGCGGTGCCTTCGAGCGCGCTCCCCGGCACGCCGAGCAGCTCGAGCGTCGGGGCGATGTCGGCGACGGGCTCGGCGCGGATGCCATCATCCCCCGCCTGCTCGATCAGCAGCGCCGCGAGCTCGGCGACCTGCGCGAGGGCGGCGCGAATCGCGGCGGGGTCCGTGGCGGGAGTGCGGCTCTGTACGCGGGCCGCGCCGAGGGGCCCGGCGGCGTGCGCCGCCACCCGCGCGAGCGCGGCGGAAAACTCGAGCGTGTCGAGGACGGAGATTAAGTAGGCGATCCCGCCAACTCCTCGCGGACGATCTGGTTCACCACTTTGCCGTCCGCTCGTCCCTTGAACTGCGGCATGATCTTGCCCATCAGGGGTCCCATCTCTTTGGCGCCCTCGGCGATCGCGGCCCGCACGGCGGCGCGGATCTCGTCGGGGGAGACGGTCGCCGGAAGGAACTCCTCCAGCATCTTCACTTCGGCCCGCTCGCGCGCGGCCAGGTCTTCGCGTTTGCCCTTTTCGTACGCCTCGACCGACTCACGACGCTTCTTCACGCCCCGGCGCATGACTTCCGCGGCGTCGTCGTCCGCAGCGGCGTGTTTGAGCTCGATTTCGCGGTTCTGGATGTCGGAGAGGATCGTCGAAAGAAGCAGGGTGCGCGCCTGATCGCGTTGTTTTCGGGCTTCGTTCATCGCGGCGCGGAGCCGCTCAACCAGACTCGCCACGATTCAGGCGTAACGCGGTGGGCGACGGTTGCGCTTTAACGCCCGTTCAAAATTCTCGTCATCGTGAATGATGACCTCCGACATGGCTCGCAGGT
>DATHDT010000245.1:0-5514 GCA_035318905.1 Gemmatimonadales bacterium
TGGCAGCACACCAAGCCCGGCGACGGCGTCAAAGCGATCTACACGGCGACCCTGAGACTATGCAATCCATCCTGTCAGTAATCGGTTTCCTGCACGCGCTGCAGGGGATTCCCATGCAGCCCGGGATGACGCTCACGTACGTGCACCGCAACTTCGATCGCGACCGCGACGACGAGCTGCGCACCTGGATCGTGCGCATGACCGACGAAGAAAGCGTGTGGAACGCCGAGTGGGTCGCGAACCCGTGTCCGGGCCCCGAGGATCACATGTCGCGGCGCGAGCGGCTCGGCTCCCGCCAGATGGATTTCGCCCGCGGCGGCACCGCCGACCAGACGCACCCCGAGCGCCGGCCACACACGCTGTACATGTTGTCGCAGCGGCTGATGCGCGGCCTCCGCGCGGGCGAGGCCGTGGACGCGATCGTCCCCGTCGTCCAACCGCTCGAAATCGGAGGCGGTACGCAAGGCACGGGCAACTGCAAGATGCAGATGCTCACATCCCAGCTTGTGCAAGGGATGGTGAGCCGTGTGGGAGACACGGTCGAGACCGTGATCGTGGACGGTCGCGGAGTCACCGTGCCGATCATGCACGTGCGCGCCGATTTCGTGAGCCTGCTCGACAACTTCCACATGAAGGGCGACATGTGGTTCGTCGACGACACGGTGAACGCCTGGGTCACGCGCATCGAGATGAAGCGCCAGGACGACAGGACGTTCCACATGGCGCTCGGCACAATCACCACTCCGGCGGCCGGCGCGGCGATCGAGCGGCAGCTCATCGACTCGTGCCGCGCGCCCGTGTACGGTTTCTACTTCGCCTTCAATAGTGCCGACCTGGAGCCCGCGTCGACGCCGACCTTCCAGGGGGTCGCCGACCTGCTGCGCCGCCACCAGGACTGGACCCTCGCCATCGAAGGACATACCGACTCGATCGGGAATCCGGCCGCGAATCTGCAGCTGTCCGAGCGACGGGCGGCCGCGGTGCGCCAGGAGCTGGTCGGCCGGTACGGGATCGCGACCACGCGGCTTACGGCCGCGGGGCGCGGCATGACGGGCTACGTCGCCCCTAACAAGACGCTCGAAGGCCGCGCGCGAAACCGCCGCGTGGACCTCGTGCGGCGCTGTGGAGGCTCACGCTCATGAAAACGCTGGCTGTGATGTGTCTGATTCTCATGCCTGCCGCGTGCTCGGGACAGGGCAGCGCAAAGGTGTCATCGAACAATCGAGAGGATCCCTGCACACTGGTGAGCCGCGCCGAGGCCGAGCGGATCCTCGGCCCGATGCGCCACGATCCATATCGCGTGGCGGGGCCGAATCGCGAGCCGGCCCCCACTGGATCGTACTGCTATTACGAGTCCCGCAACGGCCGCCGCGTCGTCATGGACGTGGATTGGAAAGACGGGGTCATGGAGATGAAGATCCTCGGCATGGCGGGGCGGCTCGTCGAGCAGGCGATCCCTACCGACTCAGGGCAAGCCGACACGCTCGAAGGCCGCTGGGACGAGCTGCGCATGCTGCCCGGCAACAATCTCTACGCCCGCAAAGGCGATCAGCTGGTGTCGATCGACTACAACGGCTCCGGCATCGGACTCATCGGCGCCGCCAAGTGGGTGCACATTGCGTTGGGGCGCTTCAGCCATCCGCTCGCCTACGACGGGGCGGCGGCTGGCCGCACCGCGCCCGGTCAGCTCGTCCCGCCGGGAGACCCCTGTGGGCTCATCCCGCGCGCCGACTTCGAGCGCATCGCGGGTGCTCTCTCCGGGGATCCCGTGGTGGGCCCCCACCGTGACAAGTGCGTCTACACGCTGGCGCAGTCGCGCGGCTTGGCCGGCAACAAGGTCGAGCTGCAGGTGCAGTGGAGGGATGGCTGGGCGGCGCTCGAGAACTCTAGGGGGATCACGAACACGGTGGTGGCGAAGGTGGCCCCGCCAGGATCGATGGCGCAGGGTAACAACAGCGGCGGGTTGAGCACGGGTTCGCCCGGTGCGGCGGGGGCCGATTCGCAGCTCGGCGGGTTCATGAACAAGCTGATGGGCGTGGCGCGCTCGCAGGGGATCGGGGTCCAAACGACGGCTGCCGGAGGTCTGCAGTCCGACACCGCCGTCGCGGGTCCGTGGGACTCGGGCGCCCTCGTGATGGGACTCGGCTTCTACGCCGTCAAACACGACGCGATGCTGTCGCTCGACCTTCGTGGCATCGATTACGACCAAGCGAAGGCACTGATTGCCAAAGCGATGGAGCGGATCCCATGATCTGGATGATCTGGGCCGCGAGTCTTATGGTGATGGCGTTGCCGGCGTGCCAGGTCCTCACGCCCGCCAACGTGCAAATGGTGGTCGGAGCCGCCGTGACCATCGACCCCAGCCAGTCGGGTCCCGGTGACAGCGAAGGCAGTGACTTCTGCGCCTGGAAGACGCCGGCGGGTCGTTTCGTCATTCTGGGCATCCACACGAAGGCGTCGGTAGCCGCCGCGCGCACAGAATACGCAGCGCGGTTGGTCGAAGCGTTCGGTGGAGGGCCCGCGGCGAAAACGATCGCTGGTGTCGGAGACGAGGCGCAGTATCGCAATTATGTCGGCGGCCTGCAGGGTGGCGTCGTGGTAGTACGCGCCGGGCTCGTCGTGTTTACGCTGGAGGGGCCCATGGAGCGGGCCGCAGTGCTTGGGCTGTCGAGTCTGGTTCTGGCGCGCATCGGTTCACACTAGGGGGTGGCATGAACAGGATCACGATGGTAGCGGTGCTCGCCGCGGGGCTGGCGATGCCTGCCGCCGCGCAGGGGACGTTCGAAGGGCTGGTGGTCGGGGCCATGACAACGCCCGAAGGAAAGTCCATGCCGTTCCGGTACTACCAGCTGGGGAGCCGGATCCGGAATGAGTACGGGATCGAAGGACACACGATGGCGTCGATCTACGACGGCACGACCGGCGACCTGATCATGATCATTTCGCAGCAGAAGAAGTACACCGTCATGAACATGCGCTCGGCGAGCGGGACGGCGCGGCAGTTGGCACAGGGCATGAGCGGCAAGCGTGGCGGTGCGGACGGCGCCCCCGATTTCTCAAAGATGAAGGTGACGGCCACGGGCCGCCGCGAGACGATCGCCGGGATCAGCTGCGAGCACTTCCTGTTCCAGAACACGGAGACGCCGGATGCCAAGCCGATGGACATGTGCGGAGCCACCGGGATGGGGTTCATGGGTATGGCGGGGGAGGCAGGGTCGATGATGCCCTCGACGATCACGCTGCTGCGCTCGCAGAATCCGGAGCTCGCGCGCATCGCACGCCAGGGGTTCTTTCCCCTCAAGATGACGTACCCCGGACCCCATGGCGACGTGTTGTGGACCGCGACGTCGATCGACCGGCGGCGTCCCGACGCCTCCCTGTTTCAACCGCCGGCCGGATACACAGAAATGGTGATCCCGAGCATGCCGGGGCTGCCGGGCCGCAAACCGTAAGTCCAGTTTCATGAGGCCGGGGGGCGCATTAGCTTTCCGGCCTCATGAACATCGCCGTGTGCATCAAGCGCGTCCCCGACAGCGAGACGCGCGTCAAAATCGGATCCGACGGGAAGAGCCTCGACGAAGCCGGGGTCAAGTTCGTCCTCAATCCCTACGACGAGTTCGCCGTGGAAGAGGCCCTCCAGCGCAAGGAGAAGGCCGGGAGCGGCGAAGTCGCGGTCTTCAGTGTCGGACCCGCTGCCGCCCAGGAAACGATCCGCACGGCGCTCGCGATGGGTGCCGATCGCGGCGTCCTCCTCCAGAGCGACAAGATCCCCGCCGATGGTTACATCACCGCCCAGGCCCTGGCCGCCGAGCTGAAAGCCGGCAACTGGGATCTGATCCTCTTCGGCAAGATGGCGATCGACGACTACAACCAGCAGGTCGGACCGATGGTGGCCGAGCTGCTGGGTCTGCCGTGCGTGACGGCCGCCACGCATCTCGAGATAGACGGCGCCAAGGGCGTCGCCGAGCGGGAGATCGAAGGTGGAATCGAAGTCGTCGAGTTCCCGCTGCCCGCCGTGCTCACCGCCGACAAGGGTCTCAATGAGCCGCGCTATCCCGCCCTCAAGGGCATCATGGCGGCCAAGAAGAAGCCGCTGGAAGTGAAGCCGGTGCAGCTCGGCGCCGGGAGCATCGAGATCGTCGCCCTAACCCCGCCGCCGCAGCGCAAGGATGGCAAGATCGTCGGTGAAGGTGCGGCTGCGGTCCCCGAGCTGGTGCGGCTGCTGCGGGAGGAAGCAAAAGTTTTATGACGAGCGTCCTGGCAGTCGTCGAGCAACGCGACGGAGCGCTACGCAAGATCTCGCACGAGGTCGTCACGGCCGCGCATCGTCTCGGCGGCACTGTCGAGGCGCTCGTGTGCGCAGCAGGTCCCGTGAAAGGCGCGGATCAGCTCGGCAAATTCGGCGCCGACACGGTCGTCACGCTCACGAACGCGGCGTTCGCGAAGTACGCGCCCGAGGGCATGGCGCACGCGATCACCGAGCGGGCGAAGAGCGGCGGGTACACGGCGGTCGTCTTCGCGGCCAGCGCGACGGGCAAGGACCTCGCGCCGCGCGTGGCGGCCAAGCTGGGCGTCGCGCTGGCGGGTGACGTCACCGAGGTCGGTGTCGAGGGTGGCGCAGTCGTCGCCACGCGACCGGTGTATGCCGGCAAGGCACTCCTCAAGGTCAAGGTCATGGGGAAGCCGGCTATGCTGTCGGTGCGGCCCAACGTGTTCACTCCGGTTGAACGGCCCAAGGCAGGGACGGCCGAGACGATCGCGGCGAATGTGCCGGCGGGCCGCGTCGTCGTCCGCGAGATCAAGGCCGCCGAAGCCGGCGCGCTCGACGTGGCCGAAGCACAGGTTGTTATCTCTGGCGGCAGGGGACTGAAGGAGCCTGGGAACTTCAAGGTGCTCGAGGAGCTGGCCCGCGCGTTCGGTGGCCAGGCGGCGGTGGGCGCGTCTCGCGCCGTCGTCGATGCGGGATGGCGGGCGCACGCGGACCAGGTGGGGCAGACGGGGAAGACCGTGAGTCCGACGCTCTACATCGCCGTGGGGATTTCGGGCGCCATCCAGCACCTGGCGGGGATGCGGACGTCGAAGGTGATCGTCGCGATCAACAAGGATAAGGACGCTCCGATCTTCAAGGTCGCCGACTATGGCGTAGTGGGCGACCTGTTCGAGGTCGTGCCGAAACTCACCGAGGAAATAAAGAAGCTGCATGGCTGAGATCGTTCCGGCGAAGCATCAACCTTCGTTGCCCATGGACCGGCTCATCCTCAAGGATGGTGCGGAGGGCGCCGGCGACCGGATGGAGTTGGACGTGCTCATCGTCGGGGCGGGGCCCGCGGGGCTCGCCGCCGCCGTGCGCGCCCACGATCTCGGCAAGACCGTCGCGCTCGTCGACGGCGGCCGCGCCGGCGGCGCCGGCGTGTGGGACGGCGCGCTGTCGTCGAAGACGCTGTGGCACCTCGCCGGCGACTACGCGCGCGCGCGCCGCGACGACCGCGGCTATCACGGCACCGTCGAGCTGGT
>DATHDT010000246.1:0-7113 GCA_035318905.1 Gemmatimonadales bacterium
CGGTCGGGATGACGGCGCGCGGTTGATCGCGCATGCCTGTCAGCGACTCCGCGTGCCCGAGAAACAGGAGGCCGCTCTCTCCCAGGCGTCCCAGGAGCCGTGAGACGACGTGCTCCTTGGAGGCCGCATTGAAGTAGATCAGCACGTTGCGGCAGAAGATCAGGTCGAACCCATCACCGACGGCGTACGAATCGGCCTGGAGATTGAGCTGCTGGAATCGTACGACGCTGCGGATCTCCGGCCCGGCTCTCATCTTGGTCTGCTGCTCGCCGGTGCCGCGCAGCATGAAGCGCTTCAGGTACGCCGGCGGAATCTGTCCCGCCCGCTCGATGGGCCACGTCGCCGCCCGCGCCTTGTCCAGGACGCGGGTCGAGATGTCGGTCGCCAACACTTCCACGGACCAGCCGGCGCTCGCGGGGAAGTGATAGAGCAGGCTCATGGCCATCGAGACCGGCTCCTCGCCCGACGAGCACGCGGCGCTCCACGCGCGGATCTGCTTGGGCCGTGTGCCGGCCTCGGCTTCGGCCCGCCATTGCGGCGCGAGCGTCTGCTCGAGGAACTCGAACTGGCGCGGCTCCCGGAAGAACTGCGTCTCGTGGGTGCAGATGTTGTTGATTAGCTCGACGCGCTCCGTCGGATTCTGGCCTTCCACTACGTGCCGGTAATACGCCTCGAAGCTGTCGAGCCCGAGCTCGCGGATGCGGCGCGAGAGCCGCCCAACGAGGAGCGCCTTCTTCACCTCTGACAGGTAGATCCCCGCTTCCTTGTGAATCAGCGACTGGAAGAGCTTGAACTCCCGGTCGGTCAGGGGGCGTATGCCAATGCCGGCGGAGAGCATGTCAGTTCCGTACGCCCGCGAGCGCTGCGGTGCGGAAGTAGCCCACGACCTTGCGGAGCCCGCTTGCCTGGCCCGCCAGCTCCTCGGCCGTGGACGCCAGCTCCTCGGCCGCCGAGGCGGCGCGTTGCGTGACCTGATCGACGCTCGTCAAAGCGCGGTTGATCTGTGAGATCCCCGACGCTTGCTCGCCAGAGGCCGCGGCCACTTCCTGCACCAGATCCGCGGTACGGCGAATCGACGGCACGAGGGCGCTGAGCAGCTTGCCGGAGCGCTCGGCGACCTTGACGCTCGAGCCCGCCAGCCCGCCGATTTCCTGCGCGGCCTTTTGGCTGCGCTCGGCGAGCTTCCGGACTTCGACCGCGACGACGGCGAACCCCTTGCCGTGGTCACCGGCGCGCGCGGCTTCGATCGTCGCGTTCAACGCGAGGAGGTTCGTCTGGTACGCGATCTCCTCGATGATCGAGATCTTCTCGGCGATCGTGTTCATCGCCTGCACGGTCTCGAGCACGGCCTTGCCGCTCTCATCCCCGTCGCGGGCGCCGCGCAGCGCGGTCTGTTCCGTCTCCCGGCTGTTTTCGGCGTTGCGCGCGATCGAGGCGCTCATTTCCTCGAGGCTCGACGTGGTCTCTTCGACCGACGCCGCCTGCTCGCTCGTGCCCTGGGACAGGGCATGTGACGTGGCGGAGACCTGCTCGGAGGCGGAGCCCAGCGCGTCAGCGCCGGCCTGGACCTCGCCGATCACCTGCGACAGCTTGCCCACCATCTGCGCGAGCGCGTTGCCCAGCGTATCGCGGCGGGAGCGTGGGCGCACTTCGACGGTGAGATCGCCGGCCGCGACCTTGGCGGCGGCGTCAGCCATCGCTTCGGTCGTGCGGATGACGCTCGCCATCGAGCTCAGCAGCTGGCCGATCTCGTCCTCGGTATCGGCCGCCACCTTTAGCGACGTATCGCCCTCGGCGAGGCGCTCCGCCACCGCGACGCTGTGCCGCAACGCGCGGGTCACGGCGCGGATGATCACGATCGAGAGCGCGCTGCAGGCGAGCAGCGTGATGAGCGTGATCAACAGCGTCCCGGTCTCACTGCGTGTATTGAGCTGCCGGGCGGCGCCAAACTCGCGCGCCACGTCGGCGGTTCTGTGGGCGGTGGCCGAGTCGAGCGCCAGGCGGAGGGCCGCAAAGCTCGCCCGCATCGCCTCGAGACTGGCGCCGATCGCGTCAGTCGCCCGGCCCGCGATCAGCGATTCCGTCGTGCGGCGCGCCACGTCGTAGTAGCCCGTGAAGTCGTCGCGCAACCGGTTGACCTCCGCCTTCGACACGACCGGGTTGGTCTCGGCCGTGGCGAGCGTGGCGAGCAGCTCGTCACGCAGCGAGTCGGCCTCCGACAGCCCGTCGACATCGCTCGCCGCGGCGGCGTCTTGCAGACGCCGTTGCAGCGATCCCAGCAGCCCCTGCATGCGCTGCTGGGTCTGCAGCGCGGGATAATAGCCGCGCTCGATGCGCGACAGCGCCCGGCGCTGCGCACCGCCAAACACTACGGTGGCCGCGAGAATCGCGGTGAGCGCCAGGCCGGCCAACGCCGGCGCCAGGGCGATCTTTCGGGCGAGCGTCCAGCGACGGAGCACCGCGGCCTACCTGACCACCGCGATGACGCGGACTTCACTGGTCAGTGTGGTCGACGCGGACACATAGCCGACGCCGTACGGATGCTGGCGCACGAACTCCAGCACCGCGGCATCGGTGTCCAGCGCGGGCGGCGGAACGGCCCGCCCCGAGAACACCTGCTGCTGCCAATAGCTCTTCACCGAGCCCGTATCGCGGTTCAACACGCGGGCGGTGAAGCGCCGGCGCAGGTTGGACCCTTCCGGCTGGTCCACCGGCTGCGCCGTCTGGCCGTTGCTCCACGTCGCGGTCTTCTTGAGGAAGATGCGCGACAGGTCATCCGCGCGGATCTCGATGAACGGATTGAATGCGTTCACGATCACCACGAAGTCTTTGTCTTGCGCCTGGGCTGGAGCGGGGGCGAGGGCAGTGAAAGCCCCCGTCACCACCAGCGCCAGACCGATCAGTACTCGCCTCATGCGGTCTCCAGTTCTGCCGTGGCCATCGTGGGCAGCGTGACGTCGCCCAGCAGCCGGTCGATGTCGAGAATCAGAACGAACTTCCGGTCGTCGAGCTTGCCCATCCCCACCAGATACTCGACGCTGACCCGGCTGCCGAACGCCGGCGGGGGCTCGATGGCCTCGGGACCCAGGTCGATCACCTGGCTCACCGCGTCCGCCAGCACACCCATCACCAGGTCTATTCCGTCCACCTGGGCCTCGACGATTACGATGCAGGTGCGCTTCGTGATCGCCGTCGGCGCCAGGTTGAATTGCAGCGCGAGATCCACCACCGGGACCACGCTGCCGCGGAGATTGATCACCCCACGGACGGCGACCGGCGCATTGGGCACGCGCGTGATCGTGTCGTACTCGAGAATCTCCTTCACCCTCAGGATGCCGAAGGCGAATTCTTCGCCCGCGAGCTGGAAGGAGAGGTATTGCATCGTCATGGACGTCTCCTTCCTAGAAGCGGGTGAACCCGTTGTCGTCATGCGCCAGCGCCGGCAACGCCGTCTTGGCGTGGGCGGGGGCGCGCTTGTGTCCGTTGCCTTCCGGCTTCGCCGTCTTAACCGGAGTCTTCGCCGCGACGTCGGCCATGCCGGCGACGCGGAAGAACGACATCAACTGCTGCAGGCTCTCGGCCTGGCTGGCCATCTCTTCGGCCGTGGAGGCGAGCTCCTCGGACGCCGACGCGTTGCGCTGCGTCACCTGATCCACGCCTGTCAGGGCGCGGTTGATCTGCGACACGCCCGCGGCCTGCTCGGCCGTCGCGGCAGCCACTTCCTGCACCGTCTCAGCCGATTTGCGGATCGACGGCACCAGCTCGGTCAACAGCTGGCCGGAGCGCTCCGCCACCTTCACGCTCGAGCTCGCCAGCCCGCCGATTTCCTTGGCAGCCGTCTGGCTGCGCTCGGCGAGTTTGCGAACCTCGGTGGCGACGACGGCGAAGCCCTTGCCATGCTCGCCGGCGCGTGCCGCTTCGATCGCGGCGTTCAAGGCGAGCAGGTTCGTCTGATACGCGATCTCTTCGACGATCGTGATCTTCTCGGCGATGGCGATCATGGCCTGCACGGTGTCGAGCACGGCCTTGCCGCTCTCTTCGCCGTCGCGCGCCGCCTTGACGGCGGTCTGCTCGAGCTGGCGGCTGTTGTCGGCGTTCTTGGCGATCGACGCGCTCATCTGCTCGAGGCTCGACGTGGTCTCTTCGACCGACGCGGCCTGCTCGCTGGTGCCCTGCGACAGGCCCTGCGAGGTGGACGACACCTGCGTGGCGGCGGAGCTGAGCGCATTGGCGCCCGCGCGCACTTCACCGATCACCTGCGACAGCTTGGCGATCATGCCGTGGAGCGCCGTACCGAGCGCGTCCTTGGACGACTGCGGCGTGACGGCGATCGTGAGATCGCCCTTGGAGATCTGCACGGCCGCGTCCACCTTCTCCTTGGTCGACGCAATCATGCGGCCCATCGCCTGCAGCAGCTGGCCCGTCTCGTCGCGCGTCGTGGAATCCACGCGCACATCGACGTCACCTTCAGCAACCTGATTGGCCGCGGCGACCGCTGCGAGCAGCGGCGTCGTGATCGAGCGAGCGATCAGCATGCTCAGTGCAATACCCACCACCAGCGCGAGAGCGAGCGCGAGCAGTGTGATCGTGAGGGCCCGGCTGATCTGGGCGGTCACGACCGGCGCGCGCTCGGCCATGTTCTGCGAGTGGTGCACCGCGTAGTCGTACGCGGTCTGCTCGAGGCGCCGCACTTCGTCCTTCACGTCCGCCATCGCCGCATTGCCCTCGGCGGGCGTCTTGATCTTGCCCTGCTCGATCAAGGCGAGCACGCGGTTGAAGCCCTGCTCGTAGGTCGAGGCGTCGGCGCGCATGGAGCGAATCGCGGCCTTGCCTGAATCCTCAGTCTCCAAGCTGTCGAGCACCGCGATCCGCTCGAGGAGCCGGTCGCGCTGGTCTTTCCACTTGGTGACGTACTCGGCCACCTTCTCGGCGCTCTCGACGTTCAGGAACACGTCCTTCTCGAAGCGACGCAGGCCGAGCGTGTTCGCCCGCACGCGCTGCGAATGCTCCACGAGCGGGGACTCCACCTTGAGCACCTGCATCGCGAGGCTCGAGGCGAGGCGGGTGCTGCGGTAACCGGAACCCGCCACGAGAGCGACGAGCGCGAGCAACAGGCCGAAGCCCAGTGCGAGGCGCTTGCCGATCGTCATGTTCTTCAACATTGCGTGCATCCTTTCGTTATTCAGAGAGTGTAGAGACTGAAGAAACCGAGCGGCCCACCGCCTCACGCAGCAGAGCCGGGACGTCGAGAATCAGTGCAACACGTCCATCGCCCAGGATCGTGGAGCCGGACAGGCCGGACAGGCCGTCGAGCCCAGCGCCGAGCGACTTGATGACGGCTTGCCGCTCACCGTACAGCGCATCGACCGCGATCCCCGCGCGGCCGCCGGCGTGCTGCACGACGAGCACGTGCTCGCGCTGCGGCGCGGCGCCGGACGCCTTGAAGCGATCCCGCAAACGGAGGTAAGGCAGGGGCTCGCCCCGCAGATTGATGACGCCGTGGCCGTCCCCGTCCCGATGCGAATCGGCCGGGAGGGCCAGGCACTCGAGCACCGCGTCGAGTGGCACGACGTACGTCTCGTCGCCCACGCCGATGCCGAAGCCGTCGATGATGGCGAGCGTCAACGGCAGCCGGATCGTGATCGTCGCGCCCTCACCGTCCACGCTGGCGATCGAGAGGTTGCCGCGGAGCCCTTCGATGTTGCGGCGCACGACGTCCATGCCCACGCCACGGCCCGACAAGTCGGTGACCGTCTCGGCGGTGGAGAAACCGGGCGCGAACACCAGGCCGAGCAGTTCGCTGTCCGGCAGCTGCTGCGGATCGACGGCGACTCCCGTCGCGCGGGCGCGCTCGGCGATGCGCTGGCGGTTGAAGCCGGCGCCGTCGTCGTGCACTTCGATCACGATGAGCCCGCCTTCGTGTGCGGCCCGCAGGGTCAGGCACCCCTCGGGGGCCTTGCCCAGCGCGGCGCGCAGCTCGGGCGACTCGATGCCGTGATCGATGGAGTTACGGATCATGTGCGTGAGCGGATCGCGCAGGCGCTCCGCGACGCGCGTGTCCAGCTCGACGTCGTCCCCCTCGATGACCAGGCGGACGGACTTGCCGTGCGCGCGGGCCACGTCGCGCACCGTGCGCGAGTACTGGCGGAAGAACGGACCGACCGGGACCATGCGGGCCTTCATCACCTGCTCCTGGAGCTCCATCTGCAGGCGGTCGGCGTCGCGGTGCGCCTCGAGGATCTCCTGGCCCACATGCGCCGGGAGCGCCTCCATCATCTGGGCGACGCGGCCGCGCGCAATCGCGATCTCGCCCGTCAGATTGAGCATCCGATCGAGCTTTGCGACGTCGACGCGCAGCGTCCCCCCCTCGGCCGTCACGGCGACTTTGGTCGTCGCGGCCTGCTCGGCTGGGGCCGAGAGTTCGGCGTCGGGGCCGGCGCACGCCGCGACGATCGCGGCTTGCGTGGCTTCCAGGTCAGCCGGCACGGTGTCCTGTCCCGCGGCGGCGGCGACGAGCAGCGCTCGCAGCACGTCGACGGCGCGGAGCAGCAGCGACACGACGTCCGCATCGACCGCCAGCGCACCGTCGCGCAGCCGCTCGAGCAAGTCCTCGAGGCCATGCGCGAACTCCGCGATGCGCGGGAAGCCCACCATCAGCGCGTCGCCCTTGAGGCTGTGCGCGACGCGGAAGATCCCGTTCAAGAGCTCGGCGTCGTCGGGCCGCGCTTCCAGCGCTACCAGAGACTCCTCGAGGGTGCGGAGGTGCTCGCCCGCCTCGGTGAGGAAGGTCTGGAGCAGCAGGTCGCGATCGCGATCGGTGAGGGTCATCGTCAGATCTTTCTGACCCAGGCACTGCCGTCGCCGGTCTGGAAGACCAGCTTGCGGCCCTGCGCACCACCGACGTCCTCGGCGACGATCGGGATGCCAGCATCGGCGAGGAGCCGGCGCGCCAGGTCGACGTTCTTCATGCCGAGCGACTCGTTCGCGGTCTGGAAGGCATCGATCACGCTCGCGCCGCCGAAGACCTTGGACTTGAGCCGCGCGCGGGGGCTACCGAGCTTGGCCAGCTCGTCGAGCAAGCGATGAATCGCGACGTTGCCGAAGCGCGGCGAG
>DATHDT010000247.1:0-4672 GCA_035318905.1 Gemmatimonadales bacterium
CGCGTCGGCGTGCCAAAACGATCAGCTGTTCCGGCCGGCGAACTTCGTGCCGATCGATCCCCTATTCGAGCGCTACGTCTCGATGGGGAATTCGATCACGGCGGGGTTCCAGTCGGGCGGCATCAACGACAGCACTCAGCTGCAGTCCTATGCCGTGCTGCTCGCGAACCGGATGGGTTCGCCGTTCTTTGTGCCACGCATGCGCATGAACGGGTGTCCATATCCGATCGATAGCGTGTTTAAGATCGATACGGTTACCGGTTCCCCGACGCGAGGCAAACCACACCGGATTGGGAACACGTTCCGCGACGACCTCTGCGGGCTGCGGCTGCCGCAGGCCGTACCCCCGCCCTACATCAGCAACGTGGCGGTCCCTGGTGCCGAGGTGGTCGATCCGTACAACAACCTCGACACGGCGTCGAACGCCAACCCCCTCACGACGTTCTTTTTGGGTGGCCTGACCCAGGTCCAGATGATGGAGCGGGCCCGGCCGACGTTCGTCACCGTGTGGATTGGGAACAACGATGTGCTTGGCGCCGCCACGAACTCGGCGAACGCGGGTGATACCACCAAGATCACCTCAGTGGCGAATTTCCAGACTCGCTACAGCGCGCTGCTCGACTCAGTCGAGGCAGTTGGGCCGCAAGGCGTGGTGCTGATCGGCGTGGCCAACGTCACCGCGGTCCCGTACTTCTCTCGCGGCTCCACGTACCTCGGCGCCAAACTGGCGAACCAGCTGCCCCCCGCGATGACCGTGACAGCGAACTGCGCGCCCCCGCGCGGCGACTCGGTCCTAGTTCCCTTCCCCTTCGGCGCGCAGCTCGTCGGAGCAGCGGCCGTTGGCGTACCGACGACTCTCGATTGTACGGAGACTCAGACCGTGCAGCCCGCGGAGCTGGTTAGACTCGTGACCTCCGTGACTGCCTACAACGCCTACATCGCAAGCCAAGCGACGACCCGCGGCTGGCTCTATTACAACCCCAACACGGCCCTCGACTCGCTGCGCACGGTTGCGACAGCGGTCCGGCCCTTCCCGCTGATCGGGCAACCGTGCAGCGCGAACCCGTTCGGTACGGCGTTCTCCTGCGACGCCGTCCATCCCAGCGCGGCGACCCACAAGCTGATCGCCAACAAGCTGCGGCAGGCGATCAACGCCGCCTACGGGACGGCGATTCCAGCGATCTTCTGACCACGAACCTCGGGCCCCCTCGCGGGGTAACGGGGAGGAACGGCACCCGGCGACCGCCGGGTGCCGTTCTGCTAATGCGACCACTCCACCTGTCCCTGCTCCTTGCACTCCCCGGGCTTGCGCCCGGGGTCGGTTGGGCGCAGGCCGTCCCTCGAACGGACAGCCTGCGCGCCGGGGTGCTGCGCGTCACGTTCGAGCCGCGCGTCGAGACGTGGAGCTCGCAGTACCTGAACGGCCGCCGCTCCCCGCTCGGCGCACCCTTCAGCGGCGACTCGGCGGACGTGTGGTTCCCGTCGGTCACGCGCCTCGAGCGGGACATCCGCACCGTCACGGGCCTCACGGCCTTCACGGCGACGCTGGGCCACGACCCGCTCGCGATCCGCGCCGAGCGACGCACGACCGCCATCGGGCTCGACTTTGGTATCACGAGCACGCTTGCGGTATCCGTGATGATGCCGCTGGTGCGGGTGAACGTGCAGGAGACCTACCGCCTGGGCCCCGCGGGGTCGAACCTGGGTGCGATCCTCGCCGGCGATTCGGTTCGTTATCGGACCTTCTTCACGCACTTCGACGGAGCGCTCAGCGCGCTTGGTGACAGCATCGCCGCGGGAGCCTACGGCTGCCCCGCGGGACCGGCGTGCGCGCGCGCGCAGGCGCTCCAGGCGCAGGGGCAGGAGCTGCGGGATGCGTTGCATCGCGCGGTGTACGGGACCGTCGACACGGTCGCGCAGTACCTGCCGATCCGCCTGTCCGACGCGGGCCAGAGCATCGCCACGATCGTGTCGGGGATCGGGCGTGCCCTCGCCGACACGTTCGGCATCGCGCAGTTCTCGCGCGACACGTTCCTGCTGCCGTTGACGCCGGCGTCGGGCGCGGGGCTCGACAGCGTGCTGCGCGAACGGACCAATGGGCTCGGCCTCTCGCCCTTCGGGGCAAATACGGCCAGACGGTACCGCTATTTCGCGGGTGACGCGGAGGTCAGCGTACGGTACCGAGTCGTCGGGAACCGGCATTGGGCTGCGGCCGCGGCGCTCCTCGTGCGGCTGCCGACAGGCCATCAGGACTCCCCCAACGACGCCTTCGATCTCGCCACCGGCGATCACCAGACCGACCTCGAGCTGCGCGTGGCCCAGGAGATCACCGTGGCGCACCGCTTCTGGCTCAACCTGTCGGTCCGTGCGGGACAGCAGCGTCCCGGCACGCGCGAGCGGCGCGTGGCGCCCTGGGACTCGTGGCTCGTGTCACGCAACGCGCTGGCGCGCCTCGATTGGGATCCTGGGGACTATCTGGCGGTGGACTTCGCGCCGCTGCTACGCCTCGGGGACCATCTCGGCGCGGGCCTGACGCTGGGCTATTTCACGAAGGGGCGCGACCGCTACTCGTTCGCGACCGCCGCCGACTCGATCGCCCTCGCGACGCAGTTCGGCGCGCCGCTCGCGGCGAGTATCCTGGATGCGGGAACCTCGGAGCGGCGGACCCGTATCGGTGCGGCGGTGACTTACACGGGACCCAACGTCGAAGGGGGCCTGTCGTTCGAGCAGACTGTCAGCGGGTACGGCGGCTTGATCCCTGTGGCGAGCGTGTTTCGGATTGTGATGCGGACTTCGCGCTGGCCGTTCTGAGCAGTTCGGCGGCGTGACGCAGGGCCGTCGCCATATCGCGGTCCCCCAGCATCCGCGCGATTTCTTTCACCCTCGACTCACCCTCGACAACCTCCACATCACTGGTCGCCACGCCCCCTTTAGAGCCGCTGTCCTTCGCCACCACGAGGTGTTGGTCCGCATACGCGGCGATTTGCGGGAGATGACTGATGACGAGAGCCTGACGCCCTTGCCGGGACACGTCCTGCAACGCCTCTCCAATGCGCACGCCGACCTCTCCGCCGACGCCCTGATCGACTTCGTCAAAGACGAGCGTTGGCACGACGTCCTGGGCCGCGAGGACGACTTTGAGCGCGAGCATGAGACGGGACAATTCCCCACCGGACGCCACGCGGGCGATCGACCGCGGCTCCATGCCCTCGTTGAGTTGCACCTCGAAGGTGACCGCCTCGGCGCCCTGAGCGCGGGGAGTGGGGAGTGGGGAGTGGGACACTCCGAATCGGCCGCCCGGCATGCCGAGTGAAGGCAGGATCTTGGTGACGGCCCGCGCCAGCTTCTTCGCTCCAGCGACGCGCTTGGCCGTGAGGGCCGCTGTCGCGCTGGCGAATTCGTCGGCCGCCTGCGTGCGCTCCGTGGCGATGTTGCGGAGGTCGAGATCGGCCGTATCGAGCAACTCCAGCTCGCGCGCGGCGCTGTCGCGCGCCGCCAGCACGTCGGCGATCGTAGGCCCGTGCTTCTGCTGCAGGCGAAAGAGCAGGTCGCGCCGTTGTTCCACGGCCGTGAGGCGTTCAGGATCGGCTTCGATCTCGCCGGCGTACTCGCGCGCAGCCTGCGCCAGCTCCGTCGCGTTCGTCGCCGCGGCATCGAGCAGCTCTTGCCAGCGCGCCGTCGAGGGATCGAGCTTGGCGAGGCTGCCGAGAATCTTGTGCGCGCGCGCGAGCACAGCCGAGTCGACCGTCTCCTCGAGCTCGCGCGCCAATCGGCCCAGCTCGTCGGCGTGGGCGAGCCGCTTGGCCTCGATCTCGAGCGCCTCCTCCTCACCGACCTTGGGTTTGGCGCGCTCGATTTCCTGCAACACATGCCGCAGATAGTCGGCTTTCTTCCGGACATCGGCTTGGCGCTCCGTGATCTCGGCCTCGCGCTGCTCGAGATCCCTGAGCCGGGCATGCGCGTCGCGCACGGCGACCCGCTCGACGTCGGCATCGGCATACGCGTCCAACATGTCGCGTTGCGCATCGGGCCGAAGCAGAGACTGCGTCTCATGCTGGCCGTGGAGATCCACCAGTAACGCGCCGATATCGGCGAGGACCCCGATCGCGGTGGGCGAGCCGTTCACCCAGGCCCGCGACTTCCCCTCGCGCAACACTTCGCGCTTCAGGACGAGGCGTCCTTCCTCGAGCTCGACGCCCAGGGCCGCGAATGGCGGGAGGAGATGCCGATGCACCGCCGAGCCGAACTCGAACGCGCCCTCGACGATCGCCTTCTCGGCGCCCGGGCGCACGACGTCGGCCGAGGCGCGCTCGCCGAGCAGCAGCGCGAGGGCGTCGACGAGCATCGACTTGCCGGCGCCGGTCTCACCGGTGAGGACGTTCAGACCAGGCTTCAAGGGGAGCGTGACGTCCGCGATGACGGCGAGATCCCGGACGCGCAGTTCGGTCAGCACGTCCTCACCCCCTGGCCTAATTGTTTGGTGTGAAACAAAGTTGGGAACGAAAGTCAGGCGTCGTCCCCCCTCTCCTGAAAGGAGAGGGGGTCAGGGGGTGAGGACTCATCTCCGCGTCCGATCGCTGAGGTCACCCCATTGCAGTTTCTTCCGCAGGCGCTTGAAGAAGCTCTCCGGCCCGAGCCGGATGAGGAGGACCGGTCGCTCCGCGCGGCGCAC
>DATHDT010000248.1:0-4072 GCA_035318905.1 Gemmatimonadales bacterium
GCGCGTTCGTGTGTGGACGTGGGAGCCGGGTTTCCCCGCGTTCGGGACCTCCCCCTTCGGCGGCCGGCGCGAGGTGCGACTCGCCGGGACGCTCCTCGCGTACAGCCCCCACGACAGCCTGCGGATCGCTCGCACTGGTGCCGCTGCGCTGTTCTCGCTACACCCCGAACGCACCGTCTACTGGTCGAGCGTGACGCAGATCGATGTGCCGAACGGCCGCAACACACTCGGCGGTGCGGCAGGCGGGCTTGCGGGGGCCTTCGGTGTGGCACTCATGTTCGCCGTAGTCGCGAAAGCCTTCGGGTGCGACTACGGGAACAGCTGTCCCAACGTTTGGAGGATGACGGCGCAGGTATCCTTGGTGACAGTGCCCGCAGGCGCCGTCTACGGGTTCTTTTCGACGCGATGGAAGCGGGTGTATTGACGACCGGTTAGATTCCCCGGCCTATGGCGCGAGTCATCTTCTGGGACGTCGACACGCAATACGACTTCATGAAGGCGGACGGCAAGCTGTACGTGCCCGACGCCGAGCACATCATTCCGAACCTCAGGAAACTGACTGATTACGCGCACGGGCACGGCGTACGCATCCTCGCCAGCGCGGACGACCACGTCCCGAACCATCCCGAGATTTCCGACACACCAGACTGGAAGGCGACCTTCCCGCCGCACTGTTTGCGAGGGACGCCCGGTCAGAAGAAGATCCCCGAGACCGCGTTGCGCGATCCGCTCGTCATCGAGCCTGACCCTCAGGACACGAAGGCTCCGCGGGGGGACATCCTGTTCCACAAGCATACCTTCGACGTGTTCTCGAACCCCAACGTCCTGCCCGTGCTCGACGCCCTCGATCCCCAGGACATCGTGCTGTACGGCGTCGCACTCGACGTATGCGTTCGCTACGCCATCGAGGGCCTCCTCGAGCACCGTCCCCAGATCAGGCTGTTCGCTGTGACCGATGCGATGAAGCCGATCGACCGCGACGTGGCGGAGCACCTGCTGCGCGAGTGGGGCGATGAGGGCGTGCGCCTCGTGAAGACCAGCGAGGTTGTCGTGGGAGGGCTCGTGGAGGAATTGGCACGGGCGACCGCATGACGACCGTGCCGTTCGGGAAGTTCTTCCTTCCAGGTCCAACCGACGTTCACCCCGAAATCCTCGCCGCGATGGCGCGGCCGATGATCGGGCATCGTTCGTCCGGGATGGAGAAGCTGTTGCAGGGTGTCGCGCCCAAGCTCGGCGCGCTGGCGCGCACGGCGCGCCCCGTCCTCATCGGTACCACCTCCGCCACCGGCTTCATGGAGATGGCGGTGCGTAACGGCGTGCGCCGTCGCGCACTGTCACTCGTCAACGGCGCGTTCAGCGAGCGCTTCGCGGCGCTGGTCGGCGCCTGCGGCAAGGAGGGAATTCGCCTCGACGTCCCGCTCGGCTCCGCCGTCGAGCCCGAGATGCTGCGCGACGCGCTGCGCCGTACGCCGGTGGACGCGGTCACCTGCGTGCACTCCGAGACGTCGACGGGCGTGCTCCAGGATGTCGCCGGCTATGCCGAAGTCGTGAAGGAATTCGACGACGTGCTGCTCCTGGTCGACGCCGTGACGTCGATGGCCGGATCGCCCGTCGAGACCGACAAGTGGAATCTCGATTTCGTCTTCACCGGGTCCCAGAAGGCCCTCGCCTTGCCGCCGGGCCTCGCGCTCGGCGTCGCATCGGATCGCATGCTCGAGCGCGCCAAGACGCTCGAAGGGCGGGGTGCCTACTTCGACCTCGTCACCTTCGCGGCGTCGATGGCCAAGTTCCAGCCCACCAACACGCCGGCGATTTCGCTGTTGTACGCGCTCGAAACCCAGCTCGGCCGCATCGACCGGGAAGGTGGGATCGAGAAGCGCTGGGCGCGGCACGACGCGATGCGACACCGCGTCGAGACGTGGAGCGCGGAGACGGGGATCGCCTTTGTGCCGGTGGAGGGCCGCCGCAGCTGGACCGTGTCCTGTCTCAAGCTCCCCGACGGCAAGCACGCCAAGGACGTGGTGGGTGCCCTGAAGGCTCAGGGTTGGACGATCGGCGCGGGCTACGGAGCGCTGAAGGACTCGACGATTCGCATCGGCCACATGGGCGATCACACCGTCGACGCGCTCGACGAGTTGTTGACGCTCATTCGCGGCGCGCTCGATTAACCTGGTGACCTGGCGTGTCGTCGTCGCCGATCGCGTCGCGGAGAGCGGCCTCAAGCTGCTCGCCGCGACTTCGGACATCGAGGTCCTGGCAATGGCCGGGAAGCCCAAGGAGGAGCTCGATCGCGCCCTCGCCGGCGCGCACGCACTGATCGTCCGCAGTGAGACCCGTGTGACCGCCGACGTCCTGGCCCGAGCTCCGCTGCTCCGCGTTGTCGCCCGGGCGGGGACGGGGGTCGACACCATCGACGTACCGGCCGCGACGCGGCGTGGCATCGCGGTGATGAACGCCCCCGGCGCCAACACCGTCAGCGCCGGCGAGCATGCCCTCGGCCTGCTCCTGGCACTGGTGCGGCGGATTCCGGAGGCGGCCGCGGCGATGCGGAGTGGTGGTTGGGACCGCAAGAAGTTCGAGGGCACCGAGCTGCGCGGCAAAACGATGGGCGTCGTAGGCCTCGGCCGCATCGGCGCGCACGTCGCCCAGCTGGCGCGCGCCTTCGGGATGAGCGTTGTGGCACACGACCCCTATCTCCTCCCCGAGCGAGCGGCGGAGATGGGCGTACCGCTGCTCTCGCTCGAGGACCTGCTGCGCGTCGCCGACGTGGTCACACTGCACGTCGCGCTCACCGACCAGACGCACCATCTCATCAACGCGGAGCGGCTGCGGCTGATGAAGCCGACGGCCATGCTGATCAACACGGCGCGCGGTGAGCTGGTGGACGAAGAGGCACTCGCCGAGGCGGTGAAGGGGAAGCGCATCGGCGGTGCGGCGATCGACGTGTTCTCGGTCGAGCCGCTCCCGGCCGACTCGCCGCTGCGCGCGCTCGACCGCGTGCTCCTCACGCCCCACCTCGCGGCCTCCACCGCCGAGGCGCAGGAGCGGGTGGCGGTCGAGATCTGCACGGCGGTTCGCGACTCGCTGGTCTCCGGTGACCTTTCGTTCGCGATCAACGTCCCCGGCGTCGGCGGCGGGCCGGCGCTCAAGCGTCTCGCTCCGCTGCTCGACCTGGCGCGGCGGCTGGGCCGGCTCGCGCTCGCCCTGTCCGAGGGTCCCATCAAGGCGCTGGAAGTGGCGTACGGCGGCAAGGACGAAGCGGCGCCTCGCCCAGCGCTCATGTCCGCGCTCGAGGGCGTGCTCTCGGCGATGAACGCCGGTCCCGTGAGTCTCGTGAACGCGCAGGTCCTCGCCGAGGAGCATGGGATTCAGCTCGGCCGCAAGACGGGCGCGCCCGAGCCCGGGTTCGAGACGTCGGTCGGGGTGAAGGTCGATACGGTGCGCGGCCGCGTGCGCGTGGCCGGAGCGCTCGTTGGGAACAGTCACGGCCGTGTGGTGCGCATCGACGACTACCACGTCGATGTGGCGCCCGAAGGCTGGATGCTCGTGATGCGGAACCGCGATGTGCCGGGCGTGATCGGCCGCGTGGGGACCGTGTTGGGCGGTGCGGGGATCAACATCGCGAGCTATCACCAGGCCCGGCGCGCGACCCCCGGCGAGGAAGCGCTGGCCGCGATCAACGTGGACCAGGCGCTGAAAAACGGCGTGCTCGAGGAGCTGCAACGCTTGCCGGACGTGTTGGACGTCCGGTTGGCGTACTTTGGGGACTAGTCCGCCGCTGTCCGCACACGCAGACGTCCCGCGCGGCGCCGCGATGCTCGGCGGACGACGATCTCGACGTCTCGGCCCAGCGCGGTGAGCCAGGTGAGCAGGCGCTCCGTGGAGAAGCCGGCCAGCCGCCCGTGCAGTAAGTGGGAGACCTTCGGTTGATCGATGCCCATCAGCTCGGCGGCTGCGGCCTGGGTGAGTTTCCGCCCCGCGATCGTGCGGGCGATTTCGGCTGCGAGGCGTGCCTTGAGGAGTCGCTCCTCCGCCTCTGGGAGCCCGAGGTCTGCGAAGACGTTGCCGCTGC
>DATHDT010000249.1:0-4241 GCA_035318905.1 Gemmatimonadales bacterium
CTTCCGGCGCCGGTGACGGTCTCACCTCCGGGGCGACAGGCGCCCGCGGCGGCTCCCGTGCCGGTGGCGACGGTCCCGGCGTCGTCGACGCTCACGGTGGGCACAGCCAACGCGATCACGGGGCTGCGCCTCGCGCACACGATCGTGGTCGATCCCGGTCACGGCGGCATCGATCCGGGCAATCCGGGTCAGACCTTTCCCGGGCACCTCGCCGAGAAGGACGTCACCCTGTCGATCGGCCGTTTGCTCCGCGCGGAGCTGATGCGACGCGGACTCAATGTCGTGCTGACGCGCGCTACCGATACGCTGATCGCCCTGGCCGACCGGCCGACGTTCTGCCGCGCCGAGTGCGACCTCTTCGTGAGCATTCACGTCAATTCGATGCCGAAGGGACCGCGCCAAGGTCGAGCGAGCGGCGTCGAGACGTACTTCGTGTCCGACGCGAAGACGGAGGATCAGAAGCGTGTCTCGCAAATGGAAAATGATGCGATGCGCTTCGACACCCGGGCGCCGGGCGACGGGCCGCTCGCGTTCATCCTCAACGACCTCCAGTTGAACGAGTACTTGCGCGAGTCGGCTCGACTCGCGGACCTGGTGCAGGGGCGCGTCGCGTCGATTCACCCGGGAGGGGACCGCGGAGTGCAACAGGGCCCGTTCCTCGTCCTCGCCGCCGCGCGGCGTCCGGCGGTCCTGGTCGAGGCCGGCTTCGCGACGCACAGCGGCGATGGCGCGTTCCTCACGTCCGCTTTGGGACAGCGCAAGATCGTCAACGCGATTGCCGACGGCATCGTGACCTACCTGCTCGAGTTCGAGCGGAAGTTGGCGGTTGGAGGGTCGGGCCGGTGAGGCGCGTCGCGAGTGCCTTGACGCTGGCGCTGGCCGCATCGGGGTGGGGGTGGGGGTGCGCCTACTACAATGCGATGTGGAGTGCGGAGCGGTTCGCCAAGGACGCGCGCCGGCTCGAGGCGCATGGCCGGGACCCCGAGGCCCGCACGCAGTGGGCCCGCGCGGCGGTGAAGGCCGAGTCGGTGCTCGTGCACCATCCGCGGAGCCGTTGGGCCGACGATGCCTTGGTGCTCCACGCGGAAGGTCTCGCCCTCGCGGGGACCTGCGACGCGGCCGCGGCGCCGCTCGCCAAGGCGCTCGCGACGGTGAGTGAGGCGCCGCTGCGCGAACGCGTGGGACTCGCGGCGGCGCACTGCGCGCTTCGCAGTGGCAAATCGACTGACGCTGACCGGGCCCTCGCCGAGCCACTCGCGTCGACCGATCCACGCCGCCGGTCCAGAGCCGAATACCTGGCGGGCCAAGGGGCGGCGAGCCGCTATGACTACGACGCGGCCGTGGCGCACTTCGAGCGCTCGCGCGAGCCGCACGCACTGCCGGCGCGGGTTCGCGTCCTGCTCACGGCCGGGCGCGCCGCCGCCGCCGCGGCGGTGCTCGACACGCTCGCCATGGGGCCCTACGTCGCCGATGACTGGACCGACCTGCTCGACCAGCTCGCGGCCGTCGGCGGCGCGGATGCGGCGTCGGCGGCGCTCGACCGGATGCTCGCGCGGGCGCGGATTCCGTACGCCGAGCGGGCTCGCCTCCTCGTGTCCGACGGCGATGAGCGCCTCGGCCGCGGCGACCTCGATTTCGCGGCGGCGCGCTACGAGCAAGCCGCGGCGTCGCTGCCGGCCGCAGACGGTGGGCTCGCCCGCGTGCGCGGCGTTCGTGTCCTGGCCGCGCGGGCCGCGAACGCGGGCGATCTCAGTGCCGTCATCGCCGCGTTGACGCGCCTGTCGCGTCCGGAAAAGGACGGCGGACTCGGTGGGGGCGTGGGCGCGGCGGAGGCGCAGAGTCTGCTCGACCTCGTGGTGCGCGTGTTGACGACATCCGGAGCCGTTGGAGCGACGTTTCGCTCCGCCGAGCTGGCGCGCGACTCGCTGAGAGCGCCGCAGCTCGCGGGACAGCTGTTCCTCGACCTCGCCGCGACCGATTCCGGGTCCCTGTTTGCGCCGAAGGCCCTGGTCGCGGCGCTGGCCCTGCTCCCCGATCGGCACGACTCGATCGTCGCCGTACTCGATCGCCGCTACGCCGCGTCGCCGTACACCCGCGCGTTCCGCGGGGAAGCGAATGTCGCATACGCCGCGCTCGAGGACTCGCTCGCGCGCGAACTGGGGATCGAGGTGGCGCGCGTCGCGCCCGCCGGCGCGGCGCGCGTTCGGTCGTGGGCACTGCTGACGGGTCCCCGGGGCCCCTGGTTGGACGACGCGCCCAGCCGCGCAGGCACCACCCCGACGCGCACGCGTCCGCAGGAGGGCGTCCCGGCTCGTCGCGTTCCGACGGAACGCCCCGTGCGCGAGCGGCCGCCGGCGGTGCCGCCGGCCTCCTCGTGACGGCGGTCCGGCTGTTCGGCGTCACGTTCAAGAATCCGATCGTTCTCGCCGCCGGCACCGCCGGCTTCGGCCGCGAGGTCACCGGCGTCATCGATCTCGATGCGCTGGGCGGGATCGTCACCAAGGCCGTCACGCCTGAGCCCCGCCGCGGCCACCCGGGCCCGCGGGTCGCGGAGTTCCGTGGTGGGATGCTCAACGCCGTCGGGCTCGCCAACCCGGGGCTCGACGCGGTGGCCACGCACGATCTGCCGTGGCTCGTCCGCCGCTGTGAACCGGGCGGCCTGCGCATCATCGTGAACGTGGCCGGCGCGAGCATCGCCGACTACGTGCGGGTGATCGAGCGGCTCACGCCGCTCGAAGCGATCGCCGCGTTTGAGATCAACGCCTCGTGCCCGAACACGAGCGCCGGTGGCCTCGAGTTCGGGGCGGAGCCCGGCGCGCTGACGGAGCTGGTGCGCGCGTGCCGGCGGGCCTCGACCCGGCCCCTCAGCATCAAGCTCTCCCCGGTGCTGCCCGACCTTCCGTTGATGGCCCGCGTCGCGCAGGCCGAGGGCGCCGAAGCGGTGACGCTCGTGAATACCGTTCCCGGCATGCTCGATGCCCGGCTCGGGAACGGCGCGGGCGGTCTGAGCGGACCGGCGCTGCTGCCCGTGGGCGTGCTCGCGACGCGCCGGGTGACGGAGAAAGTCGGCATCGCGGTGATTGGCGTGGGCGGCGTGCGTACGACTGCCGACGCTCGTGAGTATCTTGCGGCGGGGGCGTCGCTCGTCGGCATCGGGACCGCCGCGCTTGCCGATCCACGCGTCCCCGAGCGCATTGCACGCGAGCTCACGCGGGGAGATTCGCATGGCTGAGATCGTCGTCGCGTTCGACATGTCGAGCGGGCGTGAGGCGCTGGCGCTCGCGGGACGGCTCCCGGGGCTCACCTGGGCGAAACTCGGGCACGCGCTCTACGCGCGCGAAGGACCGGCCCTGGCGCGCGAATTCGCCGCGCGCGGCCTGCGCGTCTTCCTCGATCTCAAATGGCACGACATCCCCAATACCGTCGCGGGCGCGGTCAGCGCGGCGCGAGAGCTGGGCATCAGTCTCGCCACCGTGCATTGCCTCGGGGGACGCGCGATGCTTGCGGCCGCGGCGCGCGCCGCCGGTCCCGATCTGCCGCTCGTCGGTGTGACGGTGCTGACGTCGCACGACGCGGCCGAGCTTGAGTCGGTCCTGGGCCGCGGCGTGCCGGATATCGGGTTCGAGTCCGAACGCTTGGCACGGATGGCGGTGCAGGCGGGGTTGCGCGGTGTCGTGACCTCCGGGCAGGAGCTGGGGCTGCTCCGCGAAGCGCTGGGCCCCGACCCGTGGATCGTGGTCCCGGGGATCAGGATGGCGGGCGATGCCGCGGGCGACCAGTCGCGCACCATCGCCCCCGAAGAAGCGGTGCGGCGTGGCGCGACCCACTTGGTGGTGGGCCGGCCGATTACGGGCGCTGCCGATCCGGTCGGCGCATATCGTCGCCTGGCCGACGCCGTCGGCTCCGGGGTATCACTGGGCGCATGATGCTCAGCGTTCGCCACTCCCTTCTGTTCACCGTCGCCGCGGCCTTCGCCGCCGGGGCGGCTGCGGCTTCCCAAGGGACTTTGCCCGAGGCCGCCGAGCAGGCGCGCCAAGCATGGCTTGCTCACGACCCTCAAGCGCTTGTCGGGCAAAGCCCTAGCATCGTGCTGCAGCTCCCGGGCGCCGACCCGTCTTCGCCCCTCGGGCGGGCGCAGGCGGTGGAACTGTTGCGGCGCTACCTGCGAGCGGTGGAAGAGCGCGGGCTCGACGTGACCGTGATCCGTGAGGTGGAGCCGGGGAAGGGGTTTGTGGAATTGA
>DATHDT010000250.1:0-5534 GCA_035318905.1 Gemmatimonadales bacterium
CTATGACCGGCTCACGCTGACCGTCGAGACGAACGGGACGATTTCGCCCGAGGACGCCGTCGCCTACGCGGCGGCCCTCGCGCAGGAGCACTTCCGCTTCTTCGTCGATTTCGGCAAGGTCCCGATGATCGCGGCCGAGCCCACCGGCAACGGCGGGACCCAGGCTGGTCATCTGCGCGACGTACTGGCGCGGGCGATCGACGACGCCGGCCTGTCGGTGCGGTCGATCAACTCGCTCAAGAACTCGAACATCCGCACCCTGGGCGACCTCGTGCAGTACAAGGAAGAGGACCTGCTCAAGGTGAAGAACGTGGGCGAGAAGGCGCTCGGCGAAATCGCCGAGCTGCTGCGGCGTGAGGGCTTGAACTTCGGCATGCGCTTCGAAGAGGCCGAGGGCGAGATTCGGATCCTCGATCCCGGCATGGTCCCGCAGGCGCAGTTGACGGGTGGAGAGGACGAGTAAATGCGGCACCGCGCCAAAGGTCGCCAGCTGTCGCGCACGTCGAGCCACAAGAAGGCGACGCTGAACAACATGGCCACGAGTCTGTTCCAGCACGAGGGGATCAACACCACCGTGGCGAAGGCCAAAGAGCTACGGCCCTTCGCGGAGCGGCTCATCACGCTGGCGCGGCGCGGCGATCTCCATGCCCGGCGCCTCGTCGAGCGGCGCATCAAGGACAAGGCTGTGTCGCACAAGCTGTTCGCCGAGCTCGGCAAACGCTTCGCCGCCCGACCCGGCGGCTATACCCGAATCGTGAAGCTGGGGCACCGCGTCGGCGATGGTGCCGACACGGCCCGGATCGAATTACTGAGTGAGTGACGAAGCGACCCGGGTGCGGGCGGGGGGGGCCGCGAACGACAGGGGGACCCGGCGGGTCCCCCTTTTTCGTAGCGTCAGGACGCCTTGGCGACCTTGTTCGACTTGATGCAGCGCGTGCAGACGCGGATGCGGCGCACCATCCCATCTGTCAGCGTGCGGACGCTCTGCAGGTTCGGGTACCACCGGCGGTTGGTCTTGTTGTTCGCGTGGCTGACACGGTGCCCCGCCATGGGGCCTTTGCCACAGATCTCACACACTCGAGCCATGGATCGTCCGGACGAAAATGAGTAAAGGCGCCGCAAAGAGGCCTAAACCTAAACAGGCCGCCACCGCCCGGCAATCCCGCAAGACCGCCGTCATCACGGGCGTCACGGGGCAGGACGGGTCGTACCTCGCCGAGCTGCTGCTCGCAAAGGGGTACCGCGTGATCGGCGTCGTGCGGCGCACGTCGCACGACTCCTACGAGCGCATCGGGCACCTGCTCGACCGCCTGCAGGTCGTGGCGGCGGACCTGCTCGACCAGCACTCCCTGACGATGGTGATCCGCGATGCGCAGCCCGACGAGGTCTACAACCTCGCGGCCCAGAGCTTCGTGCCCACGTCGTGGAGCCAGCCGGTGCTGACCGGTGAATTCACGGCCCTCGGCGTCACCCGGTTGCTCGAGGCGATCCGCCTCGTGCATCCGAAAGCCCGGTTCTACCAGGCCAGCTCGTCGGAGATGTTCGGCAAGGCGACGGAGACGCCGCAGCGCGAGACGACGCCGTTCTATCCGCGCTCCCCCTACGGCGTCGCCAAGGTTTACGGGCACTGGATCACGGTGAACTACCGCGAGTCGTACGGGCTGCATGCGGTAAGCGGGATCCTCTTCAATCATGAGTCGCCGCGTCGCGGGCTCGAGTTCGTGACCCGCAAGGTGACCGACGCGGTGGCGCGCATCAAGCGCGGCAAGCTCGACGAGCTGCGTCTTGGGAACCTCGAGGCGCGGCGCGATTGGGGATTCGCGGGCGATTACGTGGACGCGATGTGGCGCATGCTGCAGCAGGACGAGCCGCGCGACTACGTGATCGGTACCGGCGAAACGCACTCGGTGCGCGAGTTGTGCGAAGTGGCCTTTGGCCACGCGGGCCTCGACTGGCGAAAGTACGTGAAAGTCGATCCGAAGTTCGTGCGCCCCGCCGAGGTCGATCTCCTGCTCGCCGATGCGGGGGAGGCGCGGCGCGACCTGGGCTGGGCGCCGCGGGTGAGCTTTGAGGGGCTCGTGAAGATGATGGTGGACGCGGACCTGGAGCGCGTGAAGTGAAGGTACTGGTCACCGGTGCCGACGGTTTCGTGGGACGCTGGTTGATCCGGCGGCTCCTGGACGACGGGCGCGAAGTCTTCGGCGCGGTCCGTCCGGCGCAGCCGCCGCGGGATGACGGGCTCACGCCCACGGAGCGCGACGCGGTACGCTGGCTGCCGCTCGAGATCAACGACGACGCGTCGGTGCGGCAGTGCGTCGACCTTCCCTACGACGCGGTCGTGCATCTGGCGGCGGTGTCGTCGGGCGCCGAGGCGCTGCGCGATCCGGGGGTCGCCTGGACCGTGAACGCGGCCGGGACGGCGCGCCTTGCCAACGTGCTCGCCGAGGCTCGGCGCCGGGAACGGGCCGACCCGGTCGTGCTCATCGTCTCGACCGGAGAAGTGTATGGCCGCGGTGAGGGGCATGCGCCCCGGCACGAGTCTGATCCCGTCGCGCCCTGCTCCCCGTACGCGGCGAGCAAAGTGGGGGCGGAGGCAGCGGGACTCGAGGCGTGGCGCCGGGCGGGCCTGCGCGTCCTCGTCGCGCGCTCGTTCGCGCACACGGGGCCGGGGCAGGACCCGCGCTTCGTCGTGCCCGCGTTCGCGCAGCGGCTGCGCTTCGCGAAGCGCATCGGAGCGCCCGTGGTGAAGGTGGGGAACCTCGAGCCCGTGCGCGACCTCCTGCACGTGCAGGACGTCGTGGATGCGTATGTTCGCCTGCTGGCGAAGGGCGAAGCGGGCGAGGTCTACAACGTTGCTTCGGGGCAGGGCATGAGTCTCGAAGACCTGTTGTTCCGGATGGCGGATGTGCTCGGAATCCGCGCCATTCCCGAGGCCGACCCCGAGCTGCTGCGGCCTGCCGACATCCCGCATCTCGTGGGGGATGCGGCGAAGCTGCGTGCGGCGACGGGGTGGAGCCCGCGACGCTCGCTCGACGAAACCCTGAGAGACGTGCTCGATGCCCAAGCGGACTGACCTGCACCGCATCCTGCTGCTCGGCTCCGGCCCGATCGTCATCGGGCAGGGGGCGGAGTTCGACTATTCGGGCACGCAGGCGGTGAAGGCCCTGCGCGAGGAAGGGTACGCGGTCGTGTTGGTGAATTCGAACCCGGCGACGATCATGACGGACCCCGAGCTGGCCGATCGAACCTACATCGAGCCCCTCACGCCCGATTGGGTCCGCAAGGTGATCGAGCGGGAAAAGCCCGACGCGCTGCTGCCCACGATGGGCGGCCAGACGGCCCTGAATGTGGCGATGGCATTGGTGAACGATGGCACCCTGGAACGCTTCGGGGTCGAACTGATCGGCGCCAACGCGCGGGCGATCCGCATGGCGGAGGATCGCGCCGAGTTCGCTACGGCGATGCGCCGCATCGGCCTCGCCACGCCCCTGGGCCGCACGGTGACGTCGGTGCCCGAGGCGATCGACGCCGCGGCCGAGGTGGGCTATCCGGCGATCATCCGGCCGTCGTTCACGCTCGGCGGCACCGGCGGCGGCGTGGCCTACAATCGCGCGGAGTTCGAAGAGATGGTGGAGCGCGCGCTCGATCTGTCCCCGGTGCACTCGACGCTCATCGAGCGCAGCGTCCTCGGGTGGAAGGAGTTCGAGCTCGAGGTGATGCGCGACCGGCGCGACAACGTCGTGATCGTCTGCTCGATCGAGAACCTCGATCCGATGGGCGTGCACACGGGGGATTCCATCACCGTCGCGCCCGCGATGACGCTCACCGACCGCGAGTACCAACGCATGCGCGACGCCGCGATCGCGATCATTCGCGAGATCGGCGTTGAGGCCGGCGGCTGCAACATTCAGTTCGCCGTGAACCCCGCCGACGGCGAGATGCTGGTCATCGAGATGAATCCGCGCGTGTCCCGCAGCTCGGCACTCGCCTCGAAGGCGACCGGCTTCCCGATCGCCCGCATCGGCACGAAGCTCGCCGTCGGCTACACGCTCGACGAGCTGCCGAACGACATCACCAAGACGACCCCCGCGTCCTTCGAGCCGGTGCTCGACTACGTCGTCGTGAAGGTGCCGCGCTTCGCGTTCGAGAAATTCCCCAAGGCCGATTTCCGTCTCACGACGCAGATGAAGTCGGTCGGCGAAGCGATGGCGATCGGGCGCACGTTCAAGGAAGCGTTCCAGAAAGGGCTGCGCGCGCTCGAGATCGGGCGGCCCGGGTGGGTCACGGGCGCGACGCTCGTCGACGACCGGTTGACGAGCGACTCGCCCGAAGACCTGCGCGTCGCGCTCCACACGCCCACGCCGGAAAGAATCTTCCAGGTCAAGCGGGCGCTGATCGCCGGGTTGTCGGTCGACGAGATCGCGAAGGCGTCAGGGATCGATCCCTGGTTCCTCTATCAACTCGACGAGCTGGTCGAAGCGGAGCGCGAGTTCGCGGGCCTCCCGGCCCCCGGGAAGGACGACCTGCGCCGCATGAAGCGCCTCGGGTTCTCCGACACGCAGCTCGCCGCCCTGCGGCAGACGACCGAGACGGCGATCCGGGAACAGCGCTGGAGCTTCGGGATTCATCCAGCGTACAAGACCGTCGACACCTGCGCCGGCGAATTTCCATCCTCGACGCCGTACCTGTACTCCTCGTACGACGTCGAGAACGAATCCGAGCCGCTCGGCGCGCAGGGCATCGTGATTCTCGGCAGCGGGCCGAACCGCATCGGGCAGGGCGTCGAGTTCGATTACTGCTGTGTCCGCGCGGGACTCGCGTTCCGCGAGCTGGGGTTCAACACGATCATGATCAACTCGAACCCCGAGACCGTCTCGACCGACTTCGATATCTCCGACAAACTCTACTTCGAGCCGCTCACCTTCGAGGATGTGATCGAGATCGTGCGCTGGGAGAAACCGAAGGGCGTCGTCGTCCAGCTCGGCGGCCAGACCCCGCTGCAGCTCACCAAGCCGCTCGAGGCGGCCGGCGTCCCCATTCTCGGCACGTCCCCCGACGCGATCGACATCGCCGAAGACCGGGAGCGCTTCGAGGCGCTGGGCCGGCGCCTCGGTGTCCGCCAGCCGCCCAACGGCATGGCCCGGTCGGTCGACGAGGCCGTGGCCGTCGCCCAGCGCATCGGGTACCCGGTGCTGGTGCGGCCGTCGTACGTGCTCGGCGGCCGCGCGATGGAGATCGTGTACGACGACGGGTCGCTCCGGGACTACTTCGTGATGGCGGCCCGCGTCGCGCCGGAACATCCGGTCCTCATCGATCGGTTCCTGGAGGACGCGTTCGAAGCCGACGTGGACGCGATCGCGGACGGCACCCGCTGCGTGATCGGCGGCGTGATGCAGCACATCGAGGACGCCGGGGTACACTCGGGCGATTCGGCGTGCGTCCTGCCCCCGTACCTGATCGGGGATAGTCAGGTGGAGGAGATGCGGCGGCACACCAAGGCGTTCGCGAAGGCCTTGGGGGTCGTGGGGTTGATC
>DATHDT010000251.1:0-2166 GCA_035318905.1 Gemmatimonadales bacterium
TCCGTGGTCGACTTGCCCGCGACGAGTGGCACCAGCACGACGCGCCCGCCCCACCCCTCGACTTCCGACGCGCCCACGATCGCCTCGGGCGCGTAGTCGGCGCCCTTCACGAGTACGTCCGGCCGCAGGTGGTCGATCAGCGCGAGCGGCGTGTCCTCGTCGAAGAGCACGACGCAGTCGACCGCGGTCAGCGCCGCCAGGAGTCGCGCGCGCTCGCCCTCCGGGACCAGGGGCCGACCGGCGCCTTTGCCGAGACGACGGACCGACGCGTCGGTGTTGACGCCGACGACGAGCGCGGCCCCCTCGGCGCGCGCGGCTTCGAGCAGCACGACGTGCCCGGTGTGCAGCAGATCGAAGACGCCGTTCGTGAACACGACGCGCCCAGGCTGGGCCCGGCGCCAGGCGGCCGCGGCGTCAGGCGCGAGGATCTTCGTGGCGGTGTTCAGAGCGGCTGCGTGGCCTTGGGCGAGAAGCTGAACGTGTGCGTGAACAGGGGGAGGTGCACCGTCTCACCGTAGCTCGTCTCGATCGAAAATTCCCGCGGCATGACGGTGCGGCGAATGGTCAACCGGTTGCCGGCGGAGTCGGGGATGCCGATTTCCTGCATGGCGGCCTGAATGCGGCGGCGGATGGTGCCGTCGTCGAGCCCGGCGGCGATGCGCGACTGCGACTGCATTTCGTCGAGGAGCCGGTAATAACGGAAATAGACCTCCCCGATGTTGACCCCGTAGTACAGGACCGCGACGAAGAGCAGCAGCGAGACGAGGCATCCAGTCGAGCTGGCGCCGCGACGATTTACCACTGAGACTGCGCTCCATCCACGATGTCGTTGACGAGCTTTTGCAGAGCCAGCTTGCGGCCCTGCGCCTCTTGCGGCGGATCGTACTCTCCTTCGACGGAAAGGCCCTGCCGCTTCCATACGGTTTTGCCTTCGCGCTGATTCACGATTTCGACGTCGACGGTCAGGAGCACCTTGCGACGCGTAACAGTGGCCTGACCCTGTCCCGCCTGGAAGGCCACCGGCATGTCGGGATCATAGCGCACCACGCGCCCGCGCACGATCGCGTCGGCGGTCGCTTCGCCCGCCAGGCGCAGTCCCAACCGCCGCTCGATCGCCTCGCGGACGGCGTCGTTGACCTCCTGGGTCAGCGCCGGCTCGGGCGTGTCGTTCTCGAACGGCACGATCGCCACCGTCTTGACGTCGGGGAGTCCGCCGCCGGCAAAACCGTAGAGGCAGCCGGCCAGCCAGAACGCCGCCGCGCTAGCGGCGACTGCGCCACAACGCCGGCGGAAAGACGACCGCCGTATCCATCGCCACGACTGTGAGCTCAAACCGGGCCGGTGCCTCCGGGAAGTCGATGCGCGCGCTGATGGGGCGCGCCTGTGGATCGAGCCGTGTGTGGCTCCGTGCCACTACCTTGCCCCCGCGTCGCCACTCGGCTTCGAGCACGCGCTCGGGGGTGAGCGTCGCCACGACGTCCAACGTGTCGCCGTCCGATCCCGCGAAGCGCCAGATCGCCCGCTGCGGCTCCGCGAGGCTGAATACCAACGCGTCCGCGGCGGGCGCCTGGACCATGCCGAGCGATGCCCAGAGCATTGGGATCGCCGGGACGAGCGAGCGGAAGTTCGCCGCCGGATCGGCCCAGGCGACGCCGTCGCCGATCACCACGGCCGCGCCCGCCCCAAAGCCGAGCGGCCCCGCATAATCGAACCGCATCGAATCGGGCGGCGCGATCCGAGCGCTGCCCCGCCCCGCGTACCGCACGCGCGCATCCTGGTACCGCCAACGAAAGCGAATGACCAAGCTCGCCCTGGGCAACGTCGCGCGCGTCCACGCTACGGCGCTGTCACGATTCGCGGGCGCGAGTGCGACCGGCACCAACGGCGCGGGCGGCCGCGGACACGCGGCCAACAACGCACACGCGCCAATGTAGGAAAGGGCGCGGAGCCGGTCAAGCGAAAAGCGTTGCCGCCTCAGTAGTTGAACCCGAAGAAGAAGTCTACGAACCTGGTGCCGCGGCTGCTCTGGGGCAGTCCGTAGAACCCCAGATCGCCCGAGTGGAACCGGTAGCCGAGGTCGAGACGCAGCACGAGCGGCGGTCCAATCGGCATCCGGAGTCCGAGGCCGCTCGCGCCGAGGAAGCCGCGCTTCGTCGTGGTTTCGGT
>DATHDT010000252.1:0-7049 GCA_035318905.1 Gemmatimonadales bacterium
CGTCGACGAGCTGCTCCCCGCCGCGGATCCCGACGTGGAGGAGAGGGGGCCGATTCCCTTTCCGGCACCCCTAGACCAGATCACCTCCGCCGCGGTCCGCGCGACGGTTAAGCTCTGCGGCGGCAATCGCAGCGAGTCGGCCCGCCGGCTCTCGATTTCGACGCGGCGCCTGCGCCGGCTGCTCAACGGCGGCCGGGATGTCGAGGAGGATCTGGACGCCGACGACCTCGTCGAGCCGACCGCGATGTCGCTGTAGTTGGCCCTCGAGGACCGTCCCGACCTACCCCCAGGGACGAAATGACCCAGCGCCCCGCCCATGCGGCGGGGCTTTTTTTTGCAAGTCTGTGCGAATCCACGGCCTAGCTCGACGGAGCAGAAGGGAACAGTTCCTGCTCTGTCGCGGCCCGTCATCGAGCTTGGAGACTCGCCATGTCGGTCCGCCGTCCCCCGATGTCGATCGCGCTAGTCGCCGGCCTGGTGTTGGCCGCGATCAGCTGCAGCGACCCCTCACCGCTCGGCGTCCAGACGCCGAGTATGCTGGCGGGCGCAGCCAAGGATGGATCGCCGGGCGGCGGCAAGACGGGTCTGATCGCCTGTGCGCAAGGCTACGACTCGGTAACCAAGGTGATCGGGCCCGAGGGGGGCACCCTGATCGTCGGGGCCCACCAACTGTGGATCGATTCGCTGTCGCTCACCGGCCCGGTGACCATCACGGCGGTGGCGCCCAAGGGCAAGGTGCGGTGGGTTCGCTTCCAGCCTGAGGGCCTCGTCTTCCAGCCCGGTTTCTACGCCACGGCGAACGGCCTGACGTCGGGCGCGGCGCTCATGACGAACTACGCGAGTTGCCATGTGCCGGCCGGAAGTACCGTCCGCGTCGCCCAGGTTGACGACGCGATGCGCATCATGGGATACCTGAGCCAAATCAACCTGCCGCCTTACACCACACCGAGTCAATACGTCGGGCTGCTGCCGCACTTCTCGAACTACGCCGTGGCGTGGTAGACATGTTCGCTCATCGCGCCCTGATCCCGTTCACGCTCGCCCTGCTCGCCGCGGGGTGCTCCGACCAAGTGGGGCCGTCTTCCGCGGTGCCCGCCCTGGTCGCGCAGAGGAATTCGGGCAGCTCCATCCCCATCCTCCAGCAGTCGGCGACGGCGCCGGCGCTCGAGACCTACCACGTGGCCTTCATGGCCCACGTGGGTCAGCCCTCGCTGGTCACGGTCAGGTACGAGCCGACCGCGGGGCAGGTGGTGGGGGACCCGTTCCTTCGCTTTGAAATCCCCAGGAATGGGCTGGTCGCAGGCGCCAGCGGCATCCCGCTGCGCCGTGGCGACTCGATCGCCATGACCCTGACCATCGATCCGAACAGCTTCTCGGTCGACTTCCAACCGTCCGGCGTGATCTTCGCCGCCAACGCCCCGGCTCGACTGGCGATTTGGTACGGCAGCGCGAATCTGGATTTGAATGGCAACGGGATCCTGGACGGCAATGATCGGGCGCTGGTAGACCAGCTCGCGATCTGGTACCAGCTCGCGCCCTCGGCCGCCTGGTTCAAGCAGCTCTCGAGAAACGACCCGACGCAAACGCTGGTTGGGACGGAGTTGTACCACTTCTCCGAATACGCTGTGTCGTGGTAGCCCATCCAATGCACCTGGAGACTGGCATGTCCGTTCGCCGCGCCCTAGTCCTGCTCGCGCTCGCCCTCGCTGCCGGATGCACCGGCGAACGACACCCGATGTCGGCGGGGACGACGCCGACGCCTCACCTGCTGCGCTGGGCGGGAAGCCTTCCGCCGCAGTTCATCGCTCCCCAGCGGCCCGGGACCCAGAACGCGCACGACGGCCTCCACGCGTACTTGGCGGACGGCCTCAGCCTCGATCGCAACACGGTCACGTTCTGGGCGGTCCGCGGCCAGCAGCGGTCGGTCCAGATCAACTACTTGAGCTCCACCGGCGACACCAGCTTCCCCTTCTTGCAGCTCTCGATCACTGACCCCGTCTTCGTCCCTGGCCGGGGCGAGCTGCAGCCGGGCGACTCCGTGGAGATCACGGTCACGATCGACCCCAGCGCCATCAAGGTGTCGCTCGAGCCGACGGGTACGCAGTTCGGCGACCCCGCCCACCTGAAGATCTCGTACGGCGGCGCCGATGGGGACATGAACGGGGACGGGATCATCGACGCGACGGACGCGCAGATCGAAACCCACCTGCTGGGCTTGTGGTACCGCGAGGGCTCGGACAGCGCCTGGGCGCAGATTCCCGCGTCGCAGTCGGTCGGCGACAAATCCTTCTTCGGAGAGCTGCACCATTTCAGCGAGTATGCAGTTTCGTTCCTAGAGTACGCGGTTTCCTGGTAAGAGGCGCGATCATGCACCCTTCACTCCTGAACCCAATCGGAGTGCGGCGGGGGACAGCCGTCCAATGATGCGCGCACGGCGAGAACACTCGACACGCGCGCGGCCGACCGCAGCGACTGCTGCGACCGGTCAACCGACGGCTACGGCGATCCGCCGCTGCTCGAATTACGCGGTCGCGTACTGACCATGGAGACCCGAATGATGCCTCGGCGTTCCTGGTTGTTCGCGATCGTGGCGATCTCGGCGGCCCTCGCGGCGTGCCGCGACGCCGCGGCACCCCCGCTGCAACCCGAGGTGGCGGTGAGCTTCCCGTCGCCCGCGGGGATCCACATGCTGCGGCAGGCGCCGGGCGCCCCCGCGCTCGAGACCTACCAGGTCTCGTTCTGGGCCTGCGACGGCGAGGATGCGGCGGTGGCGGTGAACTACCTGCCCGTCCCCGGTCAGGCGGTGGGCCAGCCGTTCCTGCGGTTCAGCGTTCCTAAGAACTCGATGGCGATGGACCCCACTGGCAAGCGGTTGCGGCGGGGCGACTCAGTATTGATCACGCTCACGATCGATCCCGTCACGTTCTCCGTGGACTTCCAGCCGTCGGGTGTGTGGTTCTCCAACGGCGTCCCGGCGGAGCTGACGTTCTGGTATCAGAACGCCGATCCCGATTTCAACGCGGATGGCCGGGTCGACGCGATGGATGCGCAGCTCGCGCAGCAGCTCGCCGTGTGGGGCCGTGCCGGTGGCCGGCGCTGGACGGCGTTGCCGTCAACCGTCGATCCGACGTTGCCCAGCGTTTCGACGTCGGTGCAGCACTTCTCCGAGTATGCAGTCTCCTGGTAGTCCCGAGGCCTCAGGGAGAGATCCGATGCAAACGTCGTCACTCGTAGTCGAGAAAGCGCAGAAGCTCGCCGCCGCTGGCAACCACGCGGAGGTCGTCGATTTCCTGGGTGCGCAGTCGCAAGGCACGCTCGAGGAATCGCCGACGCTGGCGCTGCTCTTCGGGACCGCCAACGCGCGTCTCGGGCGCCACGCGGAAGGCCTCCGCTGGCTCGATAAAGCCCTCGACGAGTCGCGGAAGCGGGAGGAGCAAGGCGTCGAGCGTCACGCGCTCAACGCCCGCGGTGCGATCGCCCTGGTCAGCGGGCGCATCGACGAAGCCGCCGACTACTTCACGCAGGCCCTGATGGCCGCGAGCCGGGATGGCGATCTCGCCACGACGGCCCGCTGCTCGAATAACCTGGGCATCATCAGTAACCTGCGGGGCCGGCACGCGGAGGCCATCGGCTCGTGGGAGATCGCGGTCGCCGCCTTTGAGCGGGCCGGGTCGCCGGCGGGCGTGGCCGAGTGCTATCACAACCTGGCGCTCACCTATCGCGAGCAGGGCGCGTTCGACCGGGCGCTGGCGGAAGCCGATCGGGCCGTCGCGCAGGCGGAGGCGGCCGGCGATCAGACGCTGTGGGCCCTCACGTTCCGTGGCCGGGCCGAGATCCGGGTGCTGCGTGGTGAGCTGGACGCCGCCGCGAAGGACCTGGACGAGGTCCGTGAGCTGCGCGGGTTCGTTCCGAATTCGATCAACGACGCCGAGGACCTGCGCGTCGTGGCGCTGCTCCGCGCGGCCGAGGGAGACCTCGGGGCCGCCGAGCGCCTGCTGCGCGAAGTGATCCAGCGGGCGGGCATGCACTGCCGGCCCCAGCTCCAGGCCGAGGCGACGCGGGACCTGGCGATCACGTTGCACCAGGCGGGTCGCCACGCCGAAGCCCAAACGGCCGCGCGGGCGGCGAAGGCCATCTTCGTCCAGCTTGGCGCCGAGCGGGAAATCCGGAAGCTCGCCGGCCAGGAGTGGGGCGACGATTTCTCTGCGGAGTTGCGCGGTTCGCTGGCCCCGTTGCACGCTGCGCAGGTATTGGCCGACGCGGGCCGCTATGCGGAGCTCGTGGAATACCTGAACGACCGACCGCAGAGTGAGCTGGAGCAGTCGCCGATGCTGGCGTTGCTCAGCAGCATCGGGCACAGCCGGCTGGGGCGGTTGGACCTCGGGCAGCAGTGGGCGTTGGTCGCTCTTTCGCGGGCCCGCGTCCTTGGCGACCGCCGGCTCGAGCTGCGCGCGCTCAACGTCTGCGGCGCGGTGGCGCTGGAGCGGGGCGGCATCAACGAAGCGACGCTCTTCTTCACGCGGGCACAGGAAGAAGCGATGCAGGACAACGACATGGCGGGGGTGGGCCGCTGTGCCAACAACCTCGGCATCATCGCGAATCTGCAGGGCGACTACGGCCGCGCGGTCGGCGCGTACACCCGCGCCATCGCGGCGTACGAAGCGGCGCGTCACGAGCGCGGCGTCGCCGAGTCGCAGCACAACCTCGGCATCACCTACCGCGAGCAGGGAGACCTGGATCACGCGATGCAGGCCGCCGACGCCGCGGTGCGGGAAGCGGGGCGGCTGGGAGATCAGCGCCTGATGGCGCAGGCCCTCGCGGGGCGGGCCGAGATCCGCATCATGCGCGGTGAACCGGGGCTCGCGATCCTGGAAGCGGAGCGCGCGCTGGCGATGCACCGCGACATGCAGGACGCCGTGCGCGAGACCGAAGACCTGCGCATCCTCGCGGTGGCCGTCGGCGTCGCGGGGAAGACGGACGATGCCGAGCGCATGCTGCGCGAGGTCATCGGCCAGGCCACCGCGCACGCGCGCCCGATGCTGGTGGCAGCCGCCCAGCGCGACCTCGCGTATCTCTGGGCGCGCCACGGTGACGTCGGCCCGGCCAAGGAAATGGCCCGCCAGGCGCGCGCCGCGTTCCATCGCTTGGGCTCGAAGGTCGAGATCGAGAAGATGACGGCGCTGCTGACGCAACCGCATCCTGGGGCGCCGAAGATCGGCCTCGCCGAGCCGGCGGACCTCGATTCGGCCCCGCAGCTCAGGGATACGACGGTCACGAAGCGCGACACGATCGGTCCCGCGTGAAGGTCTCCGTCGCGCGCCCCGCGGGTGATCTGCTGATCGAAGCCCGCGCGCTGGAGCGGGCCGTGTGCATGACGGGCGCGGCCGCGTCGTACGAGGCGGCCATCGCCGCTGCCGAGTCGGCGGGAGAGCCCGCGGTTCTCGCCGAGGCGTTGCGCCGGCTGGCGATCATCCGTCACCGCCGCGGCGAGTCGTCCGAGGCACGCGAGCTGTGTCACCGCAGTCACGCCGTCGCGCAAGGCGCGGGGAAGACCCTGCTCGCGGCCGAGGCCCTCAATACCCTCGGCGGGATCGGGCTCGAGACCGACGGTGTCTCCGAAGTGCGCGAACACTTCCTCCGCGCCCTCGAGCTGGGCGGCGAGAGCCGGCAGCTGCGGGCGCGAGTCGAGCAGAACCTCGGCATTCTCGCGAACATCCACGGCGACTTCGACGAAGCGCTGACGCGCTACGAGCGCTCGCTCGACGCCTACCGCGCCTGTGACGATGAGCAGGGCTGCGCGATCGCGTATCACAACCTCGGCATGACGAGCCTCGACCGGAAGGAATTCGACGCGGCGGAAGGGTACTTCCGGCAGAGCCGTGAGATCGCCCAGCGCGCGGGGGACGCCTACCTCGAAGGTCTCTGTCTCGTGAACCATGCGAAGGTGCACGCCGCCCGCGAGCGGTACGAGGTCGCACTCGCCAACGCGGAGATGGCGCTCGCCGTCTTCGATCGGGTCGGCGCGGAAAGCGCCAAGGCGGATGCCTATCGGGTAATCGGGATGGTGTACCGTGAGACCGACCGGCACGCCCTCGCTGAATCGCGCCTCCGTTCGGCGATCGATCTGTCGGTGACCGCCGGCTCGGCGCTCAACGAAGCGGAAGCGTCACGGGAGCTGGCACTCCTCTATCAGGCGATGGGCCGGAACCATGACGCTCTGCGCCTCCTCAACGCCGCTCGCCGCCTGTTCCGCCGGCTCGACGCACGGCGCGACCTGGTGTACGTCGAAGGGAAAGAGGCCGAGCTCGAGGACACCTACCTCGCCGTCGTGCGCGAGTGGGGGCAATCGATCGAATCCGCGGACACGTACACGTTCGGTCATTGCGAGCGCGTGGCGCGCCGGGCGGTGGCAGTGGCCGAAGCGATGGGCATGGATGACCACGCCCAGACGACGGTCCGCGTCGGCGCCTACCTCCACGACGTCGGCAAGGTGCGCGTCCCCCACGAGATCCTGAACAAGCCCGACCAGTTGACGCCCGAAGAGTTCGAGGTGGTGCAACAGCACACCGTGTGGGGGATCGACCTCCTCGCCGGGGTCGAATTCCCCTGGGACATCAAACCGATCATCCGGTGGCACCACGAGCGCCACGATGGCACGGGGTACCCCGATCGCTTGCGTGGCGACGAGATCCCCCTGTCGGCGCAGATCGTGGGCATCTCCGACGTCTACGACGCGCTCACGACGTCGCGCCCCTACCGGGCGGCCCTGCCGCGGGAGCGCGCCCTCGCCGAGATGGACCGCTGCAAGGGGTGGTGGTCCGACGCGGTTCGGACGGCGTTCCGGAAATCGCTGGCGGACAGCATCCCGGACATGCTCATTCCCTTCAAGCAGCCGCGGCCCGCGATCGCCCTCTCCGCCTAACGCGCGGCGTTTGCGCCCCCCGAGCGGGGGCGGTATCGTCGGACCATGACCGCCCCCCCGCCGCCTGCTCCCCGACTGTTGGGACGGCTGGCCAACCGCATCCTTCTCGTTTGCTTGGGCTTCGCGG
>DATHDT010000253.1:0-10940 GCA_035318905.1 Gemmatimonadales bacterium
GCCAGGTCGGCGCTGCGCAACGCTTGAGCCATCTCTTCGGCGACATGCTTCAGTCCCTGCAGGGCTGCGGTCACGGCACGATCGCCGCGATCGTACGCACCCATCACTCGGCCGATCGTGTCGCCGGAAACGCGCGACGTGTTGGTATAACAGAGCACGATCTGGCGCTCCAGGGCGGCGGCGAACGCGGGCTCGATCGTGATGGGCTCCACGCCCACGTCTGGATCGCGAAAGCTGAGCCGATGCCAGCCGCCCAGGGCTGCGGCGTATTGGTCCTGCTTCCCACCCGGGATCTTCACTTCGACGGCCTCGATCTGCCAGGCATGTTCGGCCAGGTCGCGCTCGCCGACGCGCTCGAGGCGCGCGCGCGTCAACGCGGCGACGAGCGCGACGTCGAGCGATCCGGAGCTGCCGAGCCCCGATCCGAGCGGCGCTTCGCAGCGTGTCGTCAGCGTGAAGCCGCCAAGCACGGGAAACATCCGCAGCGCGGCCTTGAGGAGGTCGAGCTTGCCGTCGAGGATGAGACCACCCGCATTGGCGCATTCGAGTGTCTCGCCCAGGTCTTCGGCGACGAGACGGAGCAACTTGCCACCGAGGGTCAACGCCACGTGCGTGCGCAAGCTGATGGCCGCGTTGACCACGACGCCGCCCTCGCGCGCCGAGAACGGCGGGACATCGGTCCAGCCGCCGGCAAAGTCGAGTCGCAGCGGCGCGGTGGCGTGGTACTCGGTCGGCAAGTCCCGGCGCCTCATGGGGCGATGCGCCACGTCGCGACGGTCGGGAGCTCGCCACGCACGTCCATGCGCACACCGAGCACGCGACGGTTCATCCCTTGCACACCGCGTCCATGATAAAGCCAGGCGACGGGCAGCTGCTCGGCGAACACGCGCTGCGCCTGAGCCGCGTCGTCGGGAATCGGCGTCCCGGTCACGTTGCCGAGCGGTTGGAGAAACCCAAGTTGCAGATCACCGGTCACTCCCATGACGGCGGCCGCGAAATCGTGCCGCGGCCCGTTCACGCGATCGAGGAACGCAGACAACTCGAGCTGGCGGATCGACACGTCAAAACCGACGGCTGCCAGGCGCGCCTGCAGCATCTGCTCGAGCGGGGCCTCGCCGCTCCCGACGGTGAGGATCTCGAACCGCGGGTGCCTCTCGGCGAGCAGCCGGCGCGACGAGTCGGGGGCCACCGGGAGCCGCGGCACGGGAAGATACTGCGGCACGGTCGGTGGCACGGGACCATCAGCGATCCCACCGAATCCAAAGAGGTAGCCATCCACGATTTCGCGCCGGTCGATCGCCAGGGCGGCCGCGAGCCGCAGGTGGTAGTCGTCGAATGGCGGGCGGCGCGTGTTGAACGCGAGGCCGTACGGATACAGCAGCGGATAGTCGATCACCGCGAGGCCGGCGTGACGGCGCACGAAGGCCACGTGCGCGGGGTTGATGCCGGCGAAGTCGATTTCGCCCGCCACGAGCGCCGCCAACTTGGTCGTGGGCTCGTCCACCACGACCACGATGAAGCGATCGAGCCCCGGTGGCCCGCCAAGCGCGGCCGGGAAGTCGGGATTGGCGGCGAACACCCAGCGGCGATTCGACTCGTGCGCCACGAACCGGAAGGGCCCGTTCCCTACGGGCCGGCGGTTCCACTCGGCTTCGCGCAGGCGCGCATGGGGCACGGTATCGAGCAGGTGCGCCGGCAGAATCGCGAGATCGGCGAGCACGTCGGGAAAATGATCACGCGGCGCCGGCCTGGTGAATCGCAGCACGACCGTCGAATCGTCCGGGACGGCGACGCTCGCGAGCGCGGCGAGATCGTTGGCGCGGGGATAGCCTGTCGCCAAATCGCGCGCGGCGTCCAGCGTCCACGCGACGTCGCGCGCCGTCGTGCGCACGCCATCGTGCCACCGCACATCGGTCCGGAGCGTCAGCGTCAGCGAACGCCCGCCATCCGACCAGCGCCACGCGCGCGCCAGATATGGCTGCGGCGTGAGTGTCGAATCGTAGCGGGCCAACGTCATCAAGAGGACGTACCGTTGCACCTGCTTGGCAAGCGGATGCGCCGTCAGCAGCGGGTTGATGCTTTGCAGGTCCGCGCCGGAGGCGAAGAGCACCGTGCGCCCATGGCTCTGGGGAGCGCAACCGGCGCACGTCACGAGCAGCAATAACGCTAATCGATGAACGCTCCGCACGGCTTGATTCTACGAGGCCCCGCCGGAAAAGAAACACCCGCGGGATCGCTCCCGCGGGTGCGCGCTGCTTCACGCTGGTCGGAAACGCCTCAGGCCGCCGAACGTTCCACGGTGACCGTCGGCTCTACGCCGCAGCCAGTGAACACGATGTGGATCGTCACGGTGCCGTCGGGGCCCGTTTTCACGACCGTCAGCTCACCCGCGGTGAAGGCCGGACGCTCGGTGCAGGTGGCGTCGTGGTGCAGCGGCGTCACCGTCGTCACCCCGAACGAATGGCTCGTCGAGCCACGGGTGCGGCTCATGTTGCCGTTTACGGTGAGGTTGCCGCTCGGCAGCGGCCGCAACGTCAGAGGATCGAAGGTCTGGCCGGCATCCGCGACGAACCCGACGGCCCAGGCTTTGGCGAGCTGGACGGTGCCATGGTCGCTCGACTCGAGGTCCACGGTCGAGCTGTCGTGGAGGGAGAACTCGGACGCCGACTTCAACACCTGGCGCGCGCCATTCAGATCGCTCGAAAAGAACGCACCACCATCGCGGCTGAGCTTGTGTTTCAGATCCGTGAAGACGACGCGAATGCCGAAATCGGTCGGCGAGAGATCGGTGATGTGGATCGTGCCCGTGACGTCGAACGTCGCGCCGTTGCGCGCGAAGGAGCAGTCGGGCAGGGTGAAGCTGATCGTCAAGTCGTCCGGGATCCGGTCGCCGTCCGTGTCGAGCGGAGGATTCGGCGTGAGCGTCGGACAGTTGGCCATGGGGGCCGGCTGAACGCTGCTGCTGGCCGTAATCCCGGCGCTCGGGAACGACGGGATGAGGAGTCCGCCAAGCGTGAAGCTGCCGGCGACGTCCTCGACTTCTCCCGCGACCTCGCGCCCGACCTGCTGGGCTTCGGCGTCGGAGAGCGATTGCGGTCCCCCCGGTGCGGCCGGGCGATCGGGTGCGCATCCCACGGCGGCGAAGCAGAACAGCGCGATGAGATGAATGTTGCGCGACATAGGCTGCCTCCTGGAATTAGCACTACCTTATCGACATGCTGACCCGCCTCGCCGCGCGCGCGCTCGCCGGGTTCGGTGTGGTGGCGGGCGTGGTGACGCTCACGTTCTTCGCACTACGGTTCGCGCCGGGTGATCCGGTCGAGCATCTCCTCGGGTCCGCCGCGACGGCCGAGCAGCTCGCCGCGCAGCGGCACGTGCTCGGTCTCGACCGGCCGGTCCCCGTCCAGTACACCGCGTGGGTGAGCCGGTTCGTGCGCGGCGACTGGGGCATAAGTATCGCCAAAGGACGGCCGGTGCGCACCGTGTTGGCCGACGCCTGGCCCGCGACCGTTCGGCTGGTCGGCCTCTCGCTCCTCCTGAGTTACCTGCTCGGCATCGCGGTCGGCGCCATCCAAGCACACCGACAAGCGTCGCTCACCGATACCGCGCTCTCCGTGATCACAGTCACACTGTTTGCGGTCCCAGGTTTCTGGCTCGGCCTCATGCTCGTCATGGTCTTCACGTACTGGGCGCACGCGCTCCCCGCGTTCGGCGCCGCCGGACTCGACGCGGACTACCTCACGACCTGGGGACGCATCGTCGACGGGCTGCGACACATGGCGTTGCCTCTGGCGACGCTCACCCTGATCGGTATCGGCGGGTCGGCCCGCTTCATCCGGGGCGCCATGATGGACCTCAGCTCGCAGCCCTTCGTCACGACGGCGCATGCGAAGGGACTCTCACCGTGGCGCGTGACGTGGCGCCACACGCTGCGCAACGCGCTCACGCCGGTCGTCACGCTGCTCGGTCTCTCCCTGCCCACACTGTTCTCGGGCGCCATCCTCGTCGAAGCGGTGTTCGCGTGGCCCGGCGTCGGTCGCGTCCTGGTCGAGGCGGTGCAAGCGCGAGACTATCCCGTCGTCATGGCCGCTACCGCGGTCAGTGCCGGTCTCGTCGTCGTCGGCAACCTGCTCGCGGATGTCCTCGCGGCATGGCTCGACCCGAGAATCGGGACGCGAACCACATGAAGCGGCTGCTGCGGGACCGACGCGGACTCTTCGGCGCGGTGGTGCTCGCGGCGGCGCTCCTTCTTGCCGTCGCCGCCCCCTTCGTCACGCGTGGCGATCCCAATGCGCAGCGCGACATCGTGGCCACCCGCTTCGTCGCTCCCCTGTCGACCGACGGCACGGGCGTCTTTCACGTTCTGGGGACCGACCGTTTCGGGCGCGACGTGTGGACGCGACTCGTCTACGGCGCTCGCGTCTCACTCGGCGTGGGCCTGTTGGCGGTGCTGATCTCGGTAACGCTCGGCGTCACGGTGGGCGCGCTCGCGGGATACGGCCGTGGACCGGTGCCGCTGACGCTCCTCGGACTCACGGACTTCGCGCTCGCCGTGCCCCGCGTCGTCTTGTTGTTGCTCCTTGCCGCCCTGTGGCGGCCCAGCACGGCGCTCGTGATCGTCGTGCTGGGACTCACGGGATGGATGAGCGTAGCCCGGCTCGTCCATGGCGAAGTCCGCGCCCTCGCCGCCCGACCCTTCGTGGAGGGAGCGGTGGCCTTGGGGGCTCGCCGCCTGCGGGTGCTGGTCCGTCACATCCTGCCGAACGCCGTCACGCCCGTCATCGTCGCCGCCGCGCTCGGCGTCGGCAACGCGATCACGCTCGAAGCGAGCCTCTCATTCTTGGGATTGGGAGTGCAGCCGCCGACGCCGTCGTGGGGCAACATGATCGCGTCAGGCCGGGACGTGCTCGTCAACGCGCCCTGGGTCGCCACGGCTCCGGGGGCAGCGCTCGTCGTCGTCGTCGTCGCGTGTACGCTGCTGGGCGATGCGGTACGGGACGCTATGGAGCCGTCAGCGCCACTTTCTTGAGCACGGCAGGATCGATTTCGTGCCCGCCCTCAAAGGGAACGAGCGTATACGGTATCCCTTCTTGCTTCAGCCGCGCTTCGGTGGCCGTGACGACCTTGGGCGTGAAATACTCGTCGCGGCTGCCATAGACCAGCGAGAGTTGTACCGTGCGAGGGAGCGCGACGTCAGGCGGCACTTCCCCACCCCAGACGATCAGGCGGCCGATCTTTGACGCTGCGCGTGCCCACCAACGACACGCGGTCGCGGAGCCCTGCGAGAATCCGAGCAGTGTCACCTTGCTATTGCGCGCCACCTCATCGTAGACCGCATCGAGGTAGCGCACGTAGTCGTCGATTTCCGCGAGCCGGTCTTCCTTCGTCATCCAGCTGGCCCCCACGCGGCGCTCGCTAGGAGCCTCGGTGAGATAGAACCGCGAGAGGCCTTCAGGCGCGACGATGAGGCGCGTGCCATCGTCGATCGGTTCGAAACGGGTGAGAAACCGCGCGGCGAGTTGGCCGTAGCCATGCAGGACGAACCACACCTCTCGGTCGCCCTTGCCGAGAGTGTAGTATCGCGCCGAACGCGGGACCGTGAGGCGGTGCTCTTGCATGTCAGGTCACGAGAATGGTGACGATTTCGTGTGGCTCAGCGACGAATCGCACGACGTTGCCGCGCTGCTCGAGGACGAGCGCCACGGACTCCCGTTCGTCGGCGCGGACGCGATGGGCGCTCTTGACGCCGTCGCCGAACCGCCACGCGCCGGCCGCTTTGCGCCCGCTCGCGTTGTAGCAGCGCAGTACCATGGGCGATCCCGCCTGTGCCGGCTTCACGCCGGACAGCACGAGTCCCGTCCCTTCGAGCGTCACGTCCATGGGCGCCGGCGTCAGCATCCCGGCGTCCCGCAGCCACCAGCCCTGGACCGGGAGGAACGCGTCCTCCCACAGGTGCGGCACGGCGTCGCCGCGCTCGAGGTCGGCAGCCGACACGGGCGCCAGCGCCCATTCGATCGTGGTGCGCCCCAGACACTGGGCTTCGGGCGTCGGTGTGGGCCAACCGGCGTGCCCGGGGCGCGTTGGCAGAGTCCCGCGGGAGAGCTCGCCGACCGAGCGCAGCACCGTGATGAAGCAGTCGCCTGCCGACGTCCACTCGTACTCGAAGAAGGCCGGCGCAAGGAAGACGAGACCCCGCGACCCACGCGCCGCCGCGACGAAGCGGTGCGCCGGCGCCGTGCGCACCGGCGTCTCGCGCGGATAGTCGGCCGGGTCGGCAAACACGGCGGGCCGGATGGCCACACCGAATGCCGCGCCCGCTACCGCGGGCCCCTCCGCGAGCCGCGCGCCGAGCGGCAGCCTCGCGCGCAAGCGGTGATTCGTTGCGCGATTGTCGATGTCGAGCGTGCAGCGAACGAGTGGACTGTCGGCGTAGAGCTGGACCACGAGACGTGCCGTCACGTCGCGCAAGACTGACCAGCGGGCTTCGAGCGCGGCCACGAGCGGTCCGGCGGCGAGGCGACGCACGGTAACCGGCCCCTTGCTCCGCGTCACGCGGTCGCGCACCGGCGGGCAGTACGTGTAGGTATCGCCCGCGTCGCCGGAGCCCTCGAGTCGCAGCAGGCCCGCGTACCGCTCACCGCTCTTCCGATCGATCAGCGTCAGGGCGCCGCTCGACTCGAGCGACACTTCGACGAAGCGGTTTTCGAGACTGCGGCCGCGGACCTGCACCCCCTCACCGCGCGGCAGCGCCGCCGCGGGCCCGAGTGTGAGTGTGCCGAGCCCGAGCCCCGGCACCGCCGGCGCACGAAACGCGACCCGGACCTGATCTACTTCATCTTCGTCGGGATAGTGCCGCGCGGCCTCGAGACGTTCGTGCGCGGTGCGCCGAGCGAGCACCTGCACCGGCAGCGCGCGGCCGTCGCGCGTGCGGAACGCGAACGGCTGATACCCGTTGCCCGCGCGCGCCGCGCGGTCTCGCTCTTGTTCTGGGGGCGGGCCGATCGGCACGTCGCGGCGGAAGAACGTGACGTCGGCCACCACGACTCGCGCGCGGGGACGCGCGCCGGGATTCCACAGGACGAGGGACGGCTCGATGGCGCCCCGGTCGCGCGCGGCGTCGGGATCGTGGCCCACCAGATCGTGGAGCGCGCCCCGTGAGATCTCGCGCGCGTCCGCTCGCACGTCGGCGATGCGGCGCTCGGCCGCGGCGGCGACGGCATCGCTCGTGCATCCGGCGATCGTATCGTGGAACTGCGTGCGTACCAGCGTGCGCCACGCGTGGTCGAGGAGCGGGCGGCGTTCGCGGCCGCCGTAGCGACGCGCCAACGCCGCCAGGGGCTCCGCCACCCGCTCGAGCCACAGCTCGGCGTCGCCGTGACGTCGCTTGAGGGGCGCGCGTGTCCCGTGCACGCCCTGCAACGTCCACGTGTACGCGTACGACCAGCGCCGCTCGCCGGCGGCGAGTGGCGCCGCGGCGGCGCCGCCGGCCTCGGCGGCTGCCTGGAAAAACTCGTCGAGGCGCGAAATACGGAATGCGTTCGCCGGCTCGAGCTCGAGCAGGAGATCGCGCAGACGCACGAGCTGGGGATGGGTCGCGTGGTGGTCGGCGCCCACGAACACCGGGATGTGTTTGCCGGCCGCCCGGTCGACCAGGACGGTCCGAACCCGGTGCCAGGCGGCCGGGAGGCGGTCGGCGTCCGCCGGGAGCGCGACCCCGATTTCATAGCCCTGGGGGGGCAGGTGCCAGACGAGGATGTCGCGACCATCGGGGCCACGCCAGCGGTAGAGATCGCGCTCCTGCCCGGGCTCGCCACCCAGGCCGCGCCACAGCACGCCGTGTTTGATCCCGAATTCGCGCGCCAGCATCGGCCACACGGCCGGGTGGCCGAAGGCGTCGGGCGAGTAGAGCACGTCGAGGCGGCCGCCGAAACGCTCGGCGTCGGCGGCGCCGAGGAGCAGATTGCGCAGCAGCGACTCCCCCGAGGGAATCAACTCGTCGGCGAGGACATACCAGGGACCGACCTGCAATCGACTCGTCTTGACCAACGCCTTGATGTCGGCTTCGCGGTCGGGGCGAACGCGCAGGTAGTCTTCGAGCAGGACCGTCTGCCCGTCGAGCAGGAAACTGCGGAACCCGGCATCGGCCTGCAGGCGCTCGATCAAATCGTCGAGCATCGGGATGAGCCGAGCCTGGAATGCCGCGCGCGGGAGATACCACTCCCGATCCCAGTGTGTATGGGCGATGAGGTGGAAGATCAGGCCGCTCATGCGCGGAGCGTAAGGTAAGTATATTGGCGTCCATGCGCAGACCCGCACTGCTAGCGGTACCCGCCCTCGCCGTCCTCGCCCTGTTCGCGACCCGTCTCGTCCCAGGCCCGCTCGGGGGGGGCCGCGCGACGCTCCTGCCGTCGGGCTGGCGCATCGAGCCCGCCGGCCGCCAGGTGAGCGTCGGCACCCTGCCACTCAATCTCGTCGAGACGGGCGACGGCCTCGTGTTCGTCACGAACAACGGCTACGGCGAAAATGGCGTGATGCGCGTCGATCCCGTGGCGGGCACCGCGAGCTGGGTGCGGCGGATGCGCGCGGCGTGGCTCGGCCTCGCCCGGACGGGCCGCCGCGGAGCGGACACGGTGTGGGCGAGCGGGGCAGGCCAGAATAAAGTCTATCGCCTCGTGCGCGCGGGACTGGGCGGCGCGTGGCGAACCGACTCGATGCTCCTCGGCGACTCGACCAGGAAGATCTTCGTCGCCGGCATCTCGGTCCTGCCGGGGGGGGGGCGCTCGCTCGTCGCTGCGGTGGGCAACCTCAGCGATTCGGTCTACCTGATCGACGCACATACGCTGCAACGTCAGGGTGCGATTGCCGTGGGGCACCGGCCCTACACCGCGGTCGCCGACGCCGGTCGTCTGTACGTCAGCGATTGGGGAGACTCGACCGTTTCCGTGATCGACCTGAACGCCGGACCGCCGTACCGCCGCACCGCCTGGTTCGTCGGCCCGCATCCCTCGGCCCTGACACTCGGCAACGGCAGCCTGTTCGTCGCGCTCGCGGGCTCGAACGGCGTGGCCCGCGTCGATCTCCGCACAGGCCGGGTAACCGAGCAGCTCACGGTGGCGCTCGATCCGCGCGCGCCCGCGGGCAGCGACCCCAACGCCCTCGCGCTCTCCCCCGACGGTCGGACGCTGTACGTCGCGATGGCCGGCAACAACGCCGTGGCCGTCGTGCGCGTCGGTCCGCGCGCGATGCGCGTCGCCGGACTGATCCCCGCTGGCTGGTACCCGACCGCCGTGACAACATCGGCCAACGGCCGCACGCTCTACATCGCCAACGGCAAGGGCGGCGGGTCGGGCGCGAATCCCGACGGCACGTACATCGGCGATGTCATCACCGGCTCCGTCTCGATCGTCCCCGTCCCCGACTCGGCGACGCTCGCCCGCTACACGGCCCGCGTCTATTCCCTCAGCCCCTACTCGAACGCCGCGCTGCGGGGCGGATCTGCGAACCGCCCGACCGCCAAACCGCCCATCCGCCACGTGGTCTACGTCATTCGGGAGAACCGCACGTACGATCAGGTATTCGGGGACGTCGCCGCGGGCAATGGGGACGCGACGCTGGCGATCTTCAACGACTCCGTGACGCCGAATGCGCACGCGATCGCGCGGCGCTTCGTGCTGTTCGACAACTTCTATGTGGATGGCGAGGTCAGCGCCGACGGGCACGAGTGGAGCACGCGCGCCTTCGCCAACGATTTCAACGAGAAGACGTGGCCGCAGGTCTACTCCGACCGTCGCGACTGGGACCTGACGAGCGGTGAGGATCTTGCCAATCGCGCCGAGTCGTATCTGTGGGATGCGGCCAACCGGAAAGGATTGTGGGTCGTCAACTTCGGCGAGATGACGACCGACGAGGCTGACACGATCCGCACCAACATCGGGGGCCTGAAGGGCATCACGGCCAATCGCTACCCGGGGTTCGTGATGAGCATTCCCGACACGGTGCGCGCCAATCTCTTCGCGGACTCCGTCGCCAGCTGGGACCGGCAGGGCCGCTTCCCCGACCTCGTGATCCTCTATCTGCCACGCGACCACACGTTGGGCCGCCGCGCCGACGAGCCCACGCCGCGTGCCATGGTGGCCGACAACGATCTCGCCATCGGACGCGTGGTGGATCGGCTCAGCCGCTCCCCGTCCTGGAGCTCGATGGCCCTGTTCGCGATCGAAGACGATGCGCAGAATGGTCCCGACCACGTGGATGCGCATCGCTCCGTACTGCTCGTGGCGTCACCCTTCGCGCGCCGCGGCGTAGTCGACAGCACGTTCTACACGACCAGCTCGGTGCTCCGCACGATTGGGGCCTTGCTCGACCTGCCACCCCTCAGCCAGTACGACGCCGGCGCGACGCCGCTGTGGCCGGCATTCGCCACGCGCGCGGATCTGACGCCGTTCGCGGCGGTGCCGAATCGCTGGCCCCTGGACGAGCGCAACCCGCACGCGTTCCGCTCGCGGGTATCGGACCAGGATCTCGCGGGCCCCGACATGGCCGACGAAGCAGAGCTGAACGCAGAGATTTGGGCGAGTGTGCGGCCGCACCAACGGAGCCCCGCGCCCCGGACGGCGTTTATCCGGCCCTGAGGGTGCGCAGATCGTCGAGGGTGTGAAGGTGGACGTGCGCCACGCGCCGTCCCCGCGCCAGGAGCGCCCGGATGTCGCCGCGGGCCTGCGCCCGCTTCAGCGCGCCGAAGGTCAGCCCCTGTTCGGGAATCGGTAGGTCCATCGCATCGTCCGTCGTGATCACCAGAAAGAGCCCCGTGTTCGGCCCTCCCTTGTGGAGCTGACCGGTCGAGTGGAGGTAACGGGGCCCGAAGCCGAGGGTCGTGACACAGCCCAACGCTCGGCCCCAGGAGGCGCGCACGTCCCGCAGGGCCGCCGTCACGTCGGGGA
>DATHDT010000254.1:0-4351 GCA_035318905.1 Gemmatimonadales bacterium
GCTCTCGCCCTTCTTCAACGCCTTGTAGGACGCCTTGATACGCAGTTCCACGCCGCTGTTCACGGCGACCGCGTCGACCCGTCCCACCGCGTCTACGATTCCGGTAAACATAGCCGTCGATCCAAGACCAGTAATGTATCAGGGCCTAACGCGCGGCGCTCCACGGGGATCCAGCGCGGCGCCTCAGCCAGCGGGAACTCGGGCACGCCGGGGAACGCCGGAACGGCGCCTTCGCCGAGCCAGACGGGGCTCTGCACCCAGTAGAGCCGGTCCACCAGCCCTTCCGCGAGCAACTTGGCGCCGAGCGCCCCTCCGCCTTCACATAACAACGACTGGATCCCGGCCAGCCGCACCTGCGCGAGGCCCTGCGCCAGCGTGTCGGGCCGGAAGACCCGCACGCCGTTCGCTTCGAGCACCGACACGTTGGCCGCGGGCGCCTCGTGCGACGCCACGACCCACGTCGGGACCTCGCGCGCCGTCTGCACGAGCGTCACGCCCGAGTTCAGCATCGCGCGGCGATCGAACACGATCCGCACGGGCGCCTGCCGCGGCGTGATGGCGCCGCGCACAGTCAGCTGGGGATTGTCCTTGAGCGCGGTCGTGCCCCCGACCCCGATCGCCTGGAAGCCCGCGCGCAGCCAATGCACGTAGTCGCGCGCTTCGGGGCCGGAGATCCAGTGCGATTGGCCACGTGAATCCGCGATGCGGCCGTCGATGGAGGTGGCGAGCTTCAGCGCCACGAAGGGTTGCTCGGTTTGCAGCCGGGTCGCGAGGAAGGGCGCGTTGACGATGGCGGCGTCCTCGGCGAGCAGGCCGACGCTCGTCTCGATGCCCGCGCTCTTCAAGATTTCGATGCCGCCGCGCGCGTCGGGATCGGGATCCCGGACCGCCGCAACGACGCGGCGGATCCCCGCCGCGCGAATCGCGTCCGTGCATGGCGGGGTCTTACCGGTGTGCGCGCAGGGCTCGAGCGTCACCACCAGAGTCGCGCCGCGCGCCTGCTCACCGGCGGCGCGGAGCGCGTTCACTTCGGCGTGGGGTCCCCCGAACTCGGCGTGGAATCCTTCCGCGACGCTGACGCCGCCCTGGAGGACGACGGCGCCAACGAGGGGATTTGGCGCGACGCGCCCCCAACCTCGCCATGCGAGATCGAGGGCGCGCCGCATCGCGGCCCGCTCAGCCGGTGTGTCAGAAGTTGATGCGAAGACCCGCGCCCCAGAAGACATGTCCCGCCTTGGGATCGAAATCCGAGAACGTGGTGGCGAAACTTTGGTCCGTACCCGTTTGATAGCCGAGCTCGGCGACGAGCTTGACGAGGCCCATGGTCAGACCTGCATTGGCGAACAGGACCTCGCGCGTATTCGCGAGGTCGAGTGTCACCGTGTGCGTGGTGAAGCCGTCGGTGTAATGAATCGTGGCGGCTGACGTATAGTGGTCGATACCGACCCCCGCCGCCACGTCTACGAACAGGACCCGCATCCCCGCCGTGGCGCGCCAGTTCACCGCGTCGAAATCCGTCGCGAAATCGGCCGGATCGCCCCCGGCCACATCGCCGAACTGCACCCGCGGCACGTGCCGCTTCATGACACTCACGGAGACCGACGGAACGGGGAAGGCGCCCCGCAGCAGACCGATGCGCACCCCGTAGCCGAGGCCGAGCGCGACGTCGCCGATCTTGGGCGCGTCCGGATCCACCGACATGCCCTGCACGCGGGTCGCCGGGAGCAGGACGGCACTCGCGAGGCCGTCGATCGACAGCAGCCCACCGCCCTGTCCGCGATACAGCCCGATGGCCGCCTCGATGACCGGCGCGGGCAGGTACCCGTCGAAGCTCGAGGGCACGGGATTCTGCGCGGCGCTGTCCGGGTTGGGGAGCGAGGCCTTGATGGCATTGATGCGGATCGTGGCACTCACGTGCCCGAAGCCGCCGAGTGTGCCTGCGCTGCCGAGCACCGGATTGCCGCCGCTCAAGATCATGCCGGCCAGCGGATGGAAGGCCTTGGTCGCGTCGACCATCGTGTTGCACGCGGCCTGGGCCTGGGCATTGATGTTCTGGCACTGCGGCTCCTGCGCCGCCGCCGGCAATGCGATGACCGTCAGCACGAGCAGTGAATGCGCATATGACTGCATTGGTCCCTCCTTACGCTTCTATCGTTCTGAGAATCGCACGCCCGTCTTCCCGGCGTGCACCTCGCCGATCAGCCACGCGGGAACCTTGGCGCGGTCGGCGGCCTGCACCACGGCGTCGACGTCATCGCGTGCCACGACGGCGATCATGCCGACGCCGAGGTTGAACACCCGGCGCATCTCATCGACGGAGACCTTGCCGGCGCGCGTCAGGACGCGGAACACCGGCGGCCAGGGCCACCCACCCGAATCGACGACGGCCTGGCATCCCTCGGGCATCACGCGGACCAGGTTGCCCGGGATCCCGCCTCCCGTCACGTGCGCCAGCGCGTGCACGCGCTGCAACACGGGCGCCACGACAGGCGCGTAACTGCGATGGACAGCCAGCAACACTTCCGCGACGGTGCGGTTCGTGTCCGGGAAGCGATCCTGGATGTCGAGGTTCAGGTCTTCGAACACGATGCGCCGTGCCAACGTATACCCATTGGTGTGCAGTCCGTTCGACGCGTAGCCGATGAGCACGTCTCCGGGACGCACGCGGTCGCCGTGCAGCGCCTCGTCCTCTTCCACGACTCCGACGATCGTCCCCGCGAGGTCGTAGTGCCCCGGCTCGTACAGGTCGGGGAGCTGCGCGGTCTCGCCGCCGGCGAGCGTCATCTCGTGCGCGCGGCAGCCGCGCGCGATCCCCGCGACGATCGCCGCCGCGATTTCCGGCACGAGGCTCCCCGTTGCGAAATAGTCGAGAAACGCGATCGGCTTCGCACCGTGCACGAGGATGTCGTTCACGGAATGATTGACGAGATCCTCACCCACGGTGTCGTGCACGCCCGCCTGCGCGGCGACGAGCACCTTGGTCCCGACGCCGTCGGTGGACATGACGAGGACGGGTTTCTTGTATCCCTCGGGGACGCGCACCATGCCCCCAAACGCGCCGATATGCCCCACGGCGAGGGGCGTGCGGGTCGCCCGCACGAGATCGGCAATGCGGCGCTTCGCGTCCTCGGCGGCATCGAGCCGGACGCCCGCGGCGGCGTAGCGCTCCGTCACTTGCCCTTCTTTCCCAGGTCGTCCATGTCGAAGTGGACGAGGTCGCGGAAGGAGCGCACCCGCGCATCGACTTCCTCGCGCGTGACTGTCTCGAACCGCTGCACGCCGAACGCTTCGACGGCAAAGGAGCCCATCGCCGAGCCGTAGACCATGGCGCGGCGCAGGTTATCGAAGCTGATGTCCCCGGTAAGCGCGACGTACCCCATAAAGCCGCCGGCGAACGCGTCCCCCGCTCCCGTCGGATCGAACACATCCTGGAGCGGGTACGCCGGCACCTTGAAGGTCGTGTTCGAGTCCACGAGGAGCGCCCCGTGCTCCCCCTGCTTGATGACGACCATCTTGGGCCCGCGGCCCAGGATCCAGTGGGCCGCCCGATAGATGTTCCAGTCGCCTGACAACTCACGCGCCTCCGAGTCGTTGACCATCAGGATATCGATGTGGCGCAGCAGCTCGAGCAGCACGTCGCGCTTCGAGCTGATCCAATAGTTCATCGTGTCGCAGGCGACGAGGGTCGGCTTTTTCACTTGATCGAGCACGCTGAGCTGCAGCTCGGGATCGATGTTGCCGAGGAACACGAAGCGCGCGGCGCGGAACTTCTCGGGAATGCGGGGGCGGAACTCCGCGAACACGCCGAGCCGGGTCTCGAGGGTCTCGCGCCCTGCGAGGTCGTAAGAGTAGCGCGCCTTCCAGCGGAACGATTCGCCCTGCTTCCGTTCGACTCCGGCCAGATCCACACCGCGCGCGGCGAGCGCCGTGAGATGCGCCTCGGGGAAATCGCTGCCCACCACGCCGACGACCTGCACGGGGTGCAGCACGGCGCCAGCCATCGAAAAGAAAACGGCCGCGCCGCCGAGCGCGTCGGCCGTTTCGCCGAAGGGCGTGGCGACCGAGTCCAGCGCGATCGAGCCCACGACGAGTAGACCCACGCTACATCCGTTCCGGGGCGGTGATCCCCAAAAGAGTGAGGCCATTCGCCAGCACCTGGCGCACCGCGCGCGCCAACACGAGCCGCGCCGCTTCCTCCGGCTCCCCCAGCACGCGGTACTTGTGATACCACCCGTGGGCGATCCGGGCCAGTCCCTCGAGGTACCCGGTGATGCGGTGCGGCTCCAGGGCCGCCGCGGCGCCGGCCACGATGGCGGGGAACTCGGCCATCTCCTTGAGCAGCTCGAGCTCT
>DATHDT010000255.1:0-2048 GCA_035318905.1 Gemmatimonadales bacterium
CGTGCCGATGGTGATCACGTACCGCCTGCACCCGGTCTCGTCGTTCATCGCGTTCCGGATGCTGCAGGTGCCGTGGGTCGGGCTCGTGAATCTCGTCGCGGGCTACGCCGTCGCGCCCGAGCTGCTGCAGCGGCGCGCCACGCCGGCGGCGTTGGCCGACGCCGTGCTCCCGCTCCTCGACCCGGGACATCCGGACACCGTGCGCCAGCGTGAGGGGCTGGCCCTCGTGCGGGAGCGGCTCGGGGCCCCGGGGGCGGCGGACCGCGTGGCCGACATCGCGGCCGAGCTGCTGGCATGAAGCTGCGGTGGGCCGAGCCGATCGCCGCCGTGCTGGGACCCTGGCTGGTGCGGGCCCTCGCGGCGACGTGGCGGATTCGCGTCCGGGGCGCGGAGCATCTCCAGGGACTGCGGCAGGCGCGCCGCCCGTTCGTGTTCGTGCTCTGGCACAGCCGCATCTTGCCGTTGCTGTATCAGCACAGGCGCGAGGACATTGTCCTGCTGATCAGCCGCCATCGGGACGGCGAGTACCTGGCGAACCTCGGTGAACGGTGGGGCTACCGTTCCGTGCGCGGGTCTACCAAGCGCGGGGGCGAGGTTGGTCTGTTGGGGATCGTGCGCGCACTGCAGGGAGGTGCTGTCGTGGCGATCACCCCCGACGGACCCCGCGGGCCCGCCGAGCAAGTACAGCCAGGCGCCGTGGCGGCGGCACAGCACGCCGGCGTGCCCCTGCTCCCGATCGGCGCTCGGCCGTCGTCAGCGTGGTGGCTGGGGTCGTGGGATCGGATGTGCATCCCCAAGCCCTTTGCGCGCCTCGACATCGTGTACGGTGCGCCCATCGAGGTGGGACCCGGCAAGGAAGGGATGCGCGGGGCGATGGATGCCGTGGGACGCGCCCTTCAGGAAGTGACGCACGCGGCATGAACACCCGGAACCTGCGTCCCCGCATCGCGCACTGGCTGTGGTGGAGCCACCACTTCTTCGCGCGCGTGGCCCGCGTGCTGCTGCTGCCGCTCGCGGGACTGCATCGCGCGGTGATGGTGGTGCGGGCGACCGCCTACGGCCGCGGGTGGCTGCGGACAAGCACGCTGCCGCTGCCCACGGTGGCCGTCGGCAATCTCGCGGTGGGGGGAGCGGGGAAGACGCCTGTCGCGGCGTGGATCGCGTCGTACTTCGCGCACCTCGGCCGCCGGCCCGGGATCCTGCTGCGCGGCTATGGCGGCGACGAGCATCGCGTGCACGAGCGCCTCGTGCCCGGTGTGATCGTCGTGCCGAACCCCGACCGGGCGGCTGGCGCCGAGGCGGCCCGCGCCGCGGGCGCTCAGGTCCTGGTGCTGGACGACGCGTACCAGCGGCTCGATGTGGCGCGCGACCTGAACATCGCGCTGCTCAACACGGAGAACGCGCGCGCGGTGCCGTGGCCCCTGCCAGCCGGCCCGTGGCGCGAAGGATGGGGAGCGCTCGAGCGCGCGGATCTAATCGTCGTGACACGGCGCCGCGCACCTGCGTACGAGGCGAGGCGTCTCGCTCAGCAACTCGCGGCGCGCTGGACGGCGACCCCCATCGCGGTCGTGCACCTGGCGTTGCACGGCTTCGAGGGGATGCGCACGCGCCGCCAGGCCAAGGCCGCGGACCTCGCCGGCAAGCGCGTGATCGTGGCGGCGGGGATCGCCGATCCGGCGAGCCTGGCGGTACAGGTGCGCGCGTCCGGCGCGATCGTGCAACTCTTGGCGTACCAAGACCATCACCCCTTCCCCCCGACCGACGTCGCGGACCTCGCGCAGGCCGCCCGAGGGGCCGATTATGTTGTAGTCACCGAAAAGGACGCGGTGAAGTTGCGCGACCGGTGGCCGACGGATGTGGACGAACCGCTGGTGGCCCTGTTGCAGCTGCGGTGGGAAATGAACGGCGAAGCAGTCGAGCGCGCCCTGGAAGGAATCCTGCGACGACCCCTATGAGTCAACCTGCGATCATCCGGCCCGACAAAGACACCTTCCTGGCCGAGGAGAATCCGTTCGAGTCCATGATGGAGCGCTTCGACATCGCGGCGA
>DATHDT010000256.1:0-3713 GCA_035318905.1 Gemmatimonadales bacterium
GGGAGTGGGGGCAGTCGATCGAATCGAGCGACACGTACACGTTCGGCCACTGCGAGCGGGTCGCGCAGCACGCTGTCGCAGTCGCCAGCGCCCTCGGCATGGAGGAGGAGTTCCAAAGCGCCATCCGGCTCGGCGCCTACCTGCACGACCTCGGCAAGGTGCGCGTCCCGCACGAGATCCTGAACAAGCCGGGACCGTTGACCCGCGAGGAGTTCGAGGTTGTCCAGATGCACCCCGTCTGGGGGATCGAGCTGCTCGCCAAGGTTGAGTTCCCGTGGGACCTGAAGCCGATCATCCGCTGGCACCACGAGCGGTACGACGGGACCGGGTACCCGGATCGGCTGCGCGGGGAGGAGATCCCGGTGTCGGCCCAGATCGTGGGGATTGTCGACGTCTACGACGCCCTCACCACGTGCCGACCCTACCGTAAGGCCATGACAAGGGAGGCCGGGATGGCAGAGATCACGCGCTGCCGGTCGTGGTGGTCGGATCGCGTCTATGTCGCCTTCGTGGACGCCCTCGCGGAGACTAGCGAAAAGCGGCAGTCGGCCGAGGGTCCCGCAGTCGCGTAGCCCATCGGAACTCGCTGTTCTCAAGCGACTTACGATTTCCCCATAGGCTGGCCCCGTCCTTGCTTGGTTAACCGCCCATGACCACCAGCTGGCACCATGCCTGGACCTTCCGGATCGTCGATCAGGACACAGGGGCGTCAGTTCCCGGTGTTCCGGTCACGGTTTTGCAGGAGGGCGGTCGAGGGGGTGGCTACTGGGTCAGCGATGGGGATGGCCTCGTACGGGTTCCGAAGCACGATTACGCCCGTCTCCGACTGCGCGTCGGGCTCAGAAACGAAGAGACGATCGAGCTCGATGCGCGCTCCCTTCCCGACGATCCCATTCCGCTCACCGCCCCGCGAGACTTGCCGCTCGCCCGCGGCGGCGCGCCCGCCGTCCACCCTGATGCACCGGCACCCGACGCCCGCTCGGTGCCGCCGACTCCCGGCCATCTGGTGCGATTCGCGCGCATCGGCGTGCTGCCTCAGGATCGGGAGATCACCGGCGCACCCGACGCGGCGCACATCGTCGCTCCGCCCCCCGATCCTACTACGATGCGCTACGGGGTCGTTCTCGAACTCGAGTTGATCTGGCAGTCGCTGGGAGCCCAGGCGGGCGACATGCTCTACAGCGTCTCGCTCGGTCCGGGCGAAGAGGTCAAGGTGGGAGTGGTGGACGGGCGCTGGCGCAAAAAGCCTGTCGCCCACGACCGGCCCCTTCAGATCGTCGCCAAAATGGTTGGCACTCGCCAACTCGGCGAAGGCGTGGACGCCGTGCCGCTCGAGCCCTGCGTAGCCTCGGATCTGGCCGCCGCGTCAGCCGACACGGTCCGGCTGCTCGCCGACCGCACCGCGAAGATGGCGGAAGCCCTGCGCCGCCGCCCCCTCGGCGTGACCGAACTCGAGGGGGGGGGCGACAAAGCCCAGGGGTCCGTGCGGACGTTGCGCAACATGCGATCCGAGGGTGTGCTGTCGTATGACTTCATCGAGCCGGTCGAGCGCTACCGCGTCATCGTCCGGACGCCCCGCCTCTCGGCCTGCCTCCTGGTGCCCTTCCGGTTGCCGAACATCGCGACGCGCGACGTCGTGCGCCGTTTCGGGTATGCGTTGAAACGCAGCCTGCTCGAGCGGTCACTGGCCGCCGATGTGGACCAGATCCTCGGCGCGGACGAGCCGCCGGAGGCCGTGGAGCGGCGCGTGTATGCGCACATCGCCGCGCACCTTCCTTACTACTCGGCGACCATCATCGCCGCCGGCGATCCGGCGGAGCGCTTCTTCGCGCTCGCAAAGTTGCGCGACCCGCGGGGCCGGCCCCTGACGGACATCATCGAGAACCTGGTGATGGGCCGCGTAGGCAACTACGTAGCGTTCCCGCTTCGCTCCGACGACTTCACCACACCCGAGTTGCGTGCTGCCCTCGCGGCTGCGGGACGGGCTGAAGTCCGGCCGTCGCAGGAGATCCAGGTCACCCTGCCGATCCCTGGTGTCTGGCTGCGGTCGGAGCTGTTCCCAGCCCAGGTCGCGGCCGATGAGAGCTCGGCTTCCGAACGGAACCCTGACACGGGGCGGGTGGAGCGGCGTAAGCGGGGTTAGGTAGAGTGAGGGGGTCGAAACGCAACCTTTGGCCGGCCCGTAGCATCCAACGTAGGGTCGTAGGGTCTCCCCTCACTCCCGAGTGCCTCCTATGGCAGCGTTGGCGTTATTTCCCGTCCTCCTGCTCTCTCTTCAGGCCGCGGGGTCTCCCGCACCTGCAATCCAAGCCGCAACGCCTTCCACGGCGGCGGCCACCTCCATTCGAGCGACGCTGGCTGCCGCGCCGCCGGTGATCGACGGACGCGAGAACGACGACGTCTGGCGCCTCGCTCCCGCGATTAACTCGTTCCGACAGTTCCGGCCGGTGGAAGACGGGGAGCCGCGCTTCGCCACGGAGATAAAAATCGCATACGATGCCCACAACTTTTACGTCTTCATTCGTGCCTTCGACCCGCACCCCGACAGCATCCTCAAGCTGCTTGCACGACGCGACGTCAGAACCGCTTCCGATCAGCTCAAGATCATCGTCGACTCCTATCACGACCGCCGCACCGGCTACGAATTCGCGGTGAACCCCGCCGGCGTGAAGCGGGACTACGCGGTGTACGACGACGGCAACGAGGACGACGCGTGGGACGGGGTCTGGGAGGCGGGCGCGCAGGTTGATTCGCTCGGCTGGACCGCGGAGTTTCGCATTCCCCTTTCGCAGATGCGCTACGCGCCCGGTCCGACCAATACGTTCGGCTTCGGCGTGTGGCGGGACATCGACCGCTACACCGAGCGCGTGAGCTGGCCGCTGTACCGCGTGACGCGCCCGGGCCTGATGTCGCAGCTCGGCGAGGTGACGGGCCTCGACGGATTGGCGACGCCGCGCCGGCTCGAGGTGGCGCCGTACTTCGTGACGAAGAATGTGCCCGAGAACGGGTTCGATCGGTCCCAAAAGGTAGACGGCGGCGCCGACATCAAGTATGGCCTCACCTCGAACATCACGATCGATGCCACGGTGAACCCCGACTTCGGACAAGTCGAGGCAGACCCCTCGGTGCTCAACCTCGGTCCGTTCGAAACGTTCTATCAGGAGCGGCGGCCGTTCTTCATCGAAGGCACGGGGATCTTCCAGTTCGGCGTCAACTGCAGCGTCGTGAACTGCAGCGGCGAAGGGCTGTTCTACTCACGGCGCGTGGGCGGTGCATCGCGCATCCTCGGCGCCGCCAAGATTACCGGGCGCCTGCCCAGCGGCCTGACCCTCGGTGTGGTTGACGCGGTCACCAACAACTCGACGAACGCGTTGGGGCAGACACTCCAGCCCACCACCAACTACGGTGGATTGCGGTTGACGCAGGACTTCCGCAAGGGTGAGAGCGGCATCGGCATGATGGTGACGGCGGTGAACCGCAGCGTCGATCAGTGGACGGAGGACTTCTTGCGCAAGAGTGCGTACGTCGGTGCCTTCAACTTCCGCCACCGGTTCCGCGGCGGAAAGTATCAGCTCACCGGATCACTCGATTTCAGCCGCGTCGCCGGCACTCCAGACGTCATCGCGAGAACGCAACGCAGCTCCGTGCACCTGTATCAGCGACCCGACGACAACCTCAACCTCGACACCACGCGGACGAGTCTCACAGGCAAC
>DATHDT010000257.1:0-3389 GCA_035318905.1 Gemmatimonadales bacterium
GATCGTCCCGCTGGTGGGCCGGTCGAGCCCCGCCACGAGATTCAGGAGCGTCGACTTGCCGCTGCCCGACGGCCCCATCAGCGCCGGGAAGCAGCGGCAAGTCGACGCTCCTGAATCTCGTGGCGGGGCTCGACCGGCCCACCAGCGGGACGATCACCGTCGGGGGAGCGGCCGTGAGCACCATGAACGCGGCGGCCCTGGCGGCGTGGCGCGCCCGGCACATCGGGTTCGTGTTCCAGTCGTTCAATCTCCTGCCAGTTCTCACGGCCTATCAGAACGTGGAACTGCCGCTGCTGCTCACGAACCTGTCCAAAAAGGACCGGGACGAGCGCGTGAAGATCGCGCTCGACGTGGTGGGTCTCGGCGACCGGATGCATCACTACCCGCGCCAGCTCTCGGGCGGTCAGGAGCAGAGGACCGCGATCGCGCGCGCCATCGTCGCCGATCCGACGCTCATCCTGCTCGACGAGCCGACGGGGCAGCTCGACGCCAAGAGCTCGCAGGAGGTGCTCGGCCTGCTGCAACGCCTCAACACCGAGTTCAAGAAGACGATCATCATCGTGACCCACGACGCCCACGCCGCGGAACGGGCGAAGTCGGTCCTGCACCTCGAGAAGGGTGATCTCATCGAGAAGGCAGGGGCGCGGGCATGAAATACATTCCGCTCGTCGTCGCGAATCTCCTCCGCCACCGGTTGCGCACGCTCCTCACGATTGCCAGCGTGGCGCTCGCGTTGTTCTTGTTCGCGTCGCTCCGCACTGTCGTGACGACGCTCGCGGCGACGGCGCAATTCGGCGGCGCCAGCCGGCTCGTGTCGACCAACGCGACCGGGATCGTGTTCCCGCTCCCGATCGCGTACGCCAACCGGCTCAAGGCCGTGCCCGGCGTCCAAGGCGTGAGCTGGGCCAACTGGTTCGGGGGCCGCTACGGCGACGGCAAGCGCTTCTTCGCGAACTTTGCCGTCGATCCCGAGTCGTATCTCGCGATGTATCCCGAAATCGTGATCCCTCCCGATCAAAAGGAAGCGTTCCTGCATGACCGGTCGGCCGCCCTGATCGGCAAGCGGTTGCTCACGCAGTTCGGGTGGAAGCTGGGGCAGAACGTCACGCTCCAAGGCACGATCTTTCCGGGTGATTGGACGTTCACGATCCGCGCCGTGTACACGCCGACCGACCCCGTGATCGGCGACGACGTGCTGATCTTCCACCACGCGATGTTCGACGAGCGCATCGGGCGCGCGGGGATCGCGGGGTGGTTCATCGTCCAGATCGACAATCCCGATCACGCCCCGGCGATCGCCAAGTCGATCGACGACCTGTTCCGGAACTCCAGCGCCCCCACCAAGACGGGGACGGAGCGGGAGTTTCAGGCGAGTTTCGCCACGATGTGGGGGAACGTGAGCCTGCTGATGGGGACGATCGGCATCGCGGTGGTGTTCGCGATCCTGCTCGTCACCGCCAACGCGATGATGATGAGTGCGCGCGAGCGCACCGGCGAAGTCGCGGTGCTGAAGACGATCGGCTTCTCCGACCGGAAACTGTTCACGCTGGTGATGGTGGAGGCCGGGGTCCTCGCCCTCACGGGCGCGGCGATCGGTCTGGGCGGGGCGAAGCTTCTCTACAAGGCGACGAACTTCAACGGCCTGGGCTTCCTCCCGGGTTTCAACGTGACCTCCGCCACGCTCTTGCTCGGCGCGGGCGTGGCCATCGCGCTGATGCTCGCCAGCGGCCTCGTTCCCGCGATGCGCGCGGCCCGGCTGTCGGTGGTGCAGGCGCTGAGGCACGTCGAATGAAGATCCCGATCCTCTACAACGTCCGCAGCGTGATGCAGCGTCCGTTCTCCACGGCGCTCACGGCGCTGGGGGTGGGGCTCGTCGTCGCCGTGTTCATCGGGATGCTGGCGCTGGCGAACGGGTTCCGCGTCGCGCTGGCGCGCACCGGATCCGCCGCGAACGTGCTCGTATTGCGCAAAGGGGCCGACTCGGAGCTGTCGAGCGGCTTGCCCCGCGACGTCGCGAGCATGATCGCCGCGTCGCCGCACGTCGCCACTGGACCCGACGGCCGGCCCCTCGTGTCCGCCGAGGTGTACGTGTTGGTTCCGCTCCACAAGTCGTTCGACACGACCCAGGTGGCGAACGTGGTGGCGCGCGGCGTGAGCGATCAGGCGTGGACCGTGCGCTCCAACGTGAAGGTGGTGGCGGGGCAGCGGCCCGCGTCCGGGCGGGCGGAGATTTGCGTCGGGCAGCGCCTGACGAGCCGTTTCCCGCACACCGGCATCGGAGAGACCCTGCGGTTCGCCGGCCGCGATTGGACGGTGACGTGCCATTTCACGGCGGCCGGCTCGGCGTTCGAGTCGGAGATCTGCGGGAGAACGAGCAGTTCATGCCCGTGTTCCGCGGTGAGGTGTTCCAGACGATCACCTTCCGTCTGAAGGACGCGGCGGCGTTCGACGAGGCCAAGCGCGCCCTCGAGGACGACCGGCGCATGACCGTGGACGCGCACCGCGAGTCGGAGTTCTACGCCCAGCAGTCGCAGCTCCTGGGGCTCATTCTCGGATATCTGGCCTGGGGCATCACGAGCATCATGGCCGTCGGGGCCGTGTTCGGGGCCATCAACACGATGTACGCGGCGATCGCGGCGCGTTCCGCCGAGATCGCGGTACTGCTCACGATCGGATTCAAGCCGTTCAGCATCCTCACATCATTTCTGGTGGAATCGGCGATCATCGCGGCCGTGGGAGGCGTCGTCGGATGTCTCCTCGCCCTCCCGATCAACGGCATCGTGACCAGCACGACCAACTGGGCGAGCTTCAGCGAGATCGCATTCAGTTTCCGCGTGACGCCCATGTTGCTGCTCTCGGGTCTGATCTTCGCCGTGGTGATGGGGGTGGTGGGTGGGTTCTTCCCGGCGCTGCGCGCCGCCCGGCTCCAGGTCATCCAGGCATTGCGGTGAAAGTCACCGCGCTCGCCGCGCAAACACCGGAAGCGGTGCGCGCGGCGCTCGCGGCCCGCGGTTGGGAAGCGCAGCCCGCCTGGTTCGCGGCCACCGGCGTGCAGTCGCTGGTGGTCCTCCTCGAAGACATCACCGAAGCCGAGCGCGAAGCGCTCGTGCATTGGAGCGCGAAGAGCGGCACCGATGTGCTGACCGGCGAGGGCTGGGCCCTCGTCGCCGCGGCCGCGAGCCGCCTGGCGCCGCTCGCCCGCTACGACCGCGCGCCGCCGGCGCTGGCGCGCCTCGCCCCCGAGCTGGGGCGCTTCCTTGCCGCCCACGCCGAGCCCCCGCGCGCCTGGGCGATCCGCGGCGCCGAGCTGCGGCTCGACCAGCCCGTCATCATCGGCATCGTCAACGTCACGCCCGATTCCTTCTCCGACGGCGGTCATTTGAAGACGG
>DATHDT010000258.1:0-4730 GCA_035318905.1 Gemmatimonadales bacterium
CAGGCCCATCACCTCGGTCACACTCGGCGACGAGCTGCAGGTGCACCTCCGGTTTCGAGCCCTCGGCGGCAATCCTGTCCACAGCGTCGCGCTCGTCGATTTGCTGCCGGGCGGATTTGAGGTGGTGGAGAACATTCGTCCCCCAGTCGAGCTCGCGGGCCGCGCCGTGACCGCCGACCAGGCGGCGAGCGAGTCGGGCGGTGAAGGCGAAGGCGAGGGTGAAGAGATGGCGGAAGATGTGTGGGTCTGCTCCTTCGGCGAGGCGATCGGAGCCTGGGCCCCCGACTACGCTGAAGTACGCGAAGATCGCGTGAACGTGTACGGGCTCGCCGATGCCGCGGCGCGAGAGTTCGTGTACACCGTGAAGGCCACCGCCGTGGGCACCTTCGCCGTGCCGCCTGCCTATGGCGAGGGCATGTACGACCGGGCCGTGAGAGCCTGGTCGAAACCCGGTCGCATCGTCGTGCGGCGTCCGTGAAACGCGTTGGACTGACCCTCTTGGGCGTCGTGGCGGCATTCTGGCTGCTGCCACGCGTCCTTCCCGTCGCGCCGCTGCGCGCGCGCTACTCGACGTCGACGGCCGTGTACGACGCCGGCGGTGGACTGCTGCGCCTGACTCTCTCCGCCGACGACAAGTACCGGGTGTGGGTCCCGCTCGATCGCATGTCGCCGGTATTGATTCAGGCGACCCTGCTCCAGGAGGACCGGCACTTCCGCCTGCATCCGGGCGTGAACCCGGTGGCGCTCGTTCGCGGCGGGTGGCGCACGTACGTCGCCCGCGGTCGTCGCCAGGGTGGCTCCACGATCACGATGCAGCTCGCGCGACTGGTCTATGGCATTCACTCGTCCACGCTCGGCGGGAAAATCGTGCAGATCCTGCGGGCGCTGCAGCTCGAGCTGTGCTACACCAAGCGCGAAATCCTCGAGGCGTACCTCAACCTCGTGCCCTACGGCGGCAACGTGGAAGGCGCCGCGGCCGCGAGTCTCATCTACTTCGGCAAGGATCCGCGTCGCCTGACCGTCGCCGAGGCGCTGACGTTGGCGGTGCTGCCACAGAACCCCACGCGCCGAGCACCCAATGGCGGCGAGGACCTGGGACCGGCGCTGCGCCAGGCACGCGATCTCCTGTATGCCCGCTGGCAGCGGTCACATCCCGCGGTCGAAGGTGAAGCAGACCTGATGAACCTCGCGGTGCGAATCGGGGCGCCGAGTGATTTGCCGTTCCGGGCGCCGCACCTGGTCGATGCCGTGCTCTCGGATGCGCATGGCGCCGCCGAGGTGCATACGTCGCTCGATCGGGGGCTGCAGGCGCTGCTCGAGCGGCAGGTTCGCGGCTACGTCGCCGCGCAGGCGCGCGTGGGCGTGCACAACGCCGCCGCGATGCTCGTCGACTCGCGCACGATGGAAGTGAAGGCGCTCGTCGGCTCGGCAAACTTCTTCGACGACGCGATCGCCGGCCAGGTGAACGGGACGGCGGCGAAGCGCTCTCCCGGCTCGACGCTCAAGCCGTTCATCTACGCCCTCGCGATCGATCAGGGCGTGCTGCACCCGCGGACAGTACTGAAAGACGCGCCCGCCGCGTTCGGCGCGTACAGCCCCGAGAACTTCGACGGCCGCTTCGTCGGGCCCGTCACCGCCAAGGATGCGTTGATTCGGAGTCGCAACGTCCCCGCGGTCTACGTCGCGTCGCAGCTGTCGCAGCCGGACCTGTATGCGTTCCTCGAGATGGCAGGCGTCTCGGGATTGCGGTCACGCGAATACTACGGCCTGGCGCTCGTGCTCGGCGGCGGCGATCTCACGATGGAGGAGCTGGTCTCGTTGTACGGGGCGCTGACGAACGAGGGCGTCGTGAAGCCGGTGCGCTATCGATCCAACGGGCCGGTGGGTGATGGTGTCGCGGTGCTCAGCCCGGAAGCGAGCTACGTGACACTGGAGATGCTGCGCGACAATCCTCGTCCCGGGAACCTCGCAGCCGCCACGCCGGGCCGACTCGCCGTCTACTGGAAGACGGGGACGTCTTACGGTTTCCGCGATGCCTGGACGATCGGCATCTTCGGTCCGTACATCCTCTGTGTGTGGGTGGGCAACTTCGACGGGACGGGGAATCCCGCGTTCGTCGGCGTGCAAATCGCGGCGCCGCTCTTCTTCCAGGTGGTGGACGCGATCGTCGCCCAGCAACCGTCGTTGGGCGAGCCGGTGCGCACGTTCCCGATGAATCTGACGACGGTCGACGTCTGCGCCGCATCGGGCGATCTCCCCAACGCCGACTGCCCGCGCACCGTGCCGACCTGGTTCATCCCGGGGAAGTCGCCGATCCGCGTGAGCACGCTGCATCAGGCGCTGCCGATCGACGACCGTACGGGACTACGCGACTGTCCGCCCTACACGAACGGGCGTACGCATCGCGTCGTCTACGAGATGTGGGGCTCCGACATGCTCAAGCTGTTCGAGCAGGCGGGTCTGCCGCGCCGCGCGCCACCGCCCTTCGATCCGCGCTGCGAGGCTGGTGTAGCGGCGGCCGCAGGAGGACCGCCGCCGCAGATCACGTCCCCCATGAGAGGCGTCGTGTACTCGCTGCGCGCCAAGCGCATCGGCGCAGAGACGATCACGCTGCGCGCCACGGCCGCCGCGGGCGTACGCGAGGTCTACTGGTTCGTGGGGAAGAGTTTCGTGGGGAAGGCGCCACCGGGCGGGACCCTCGCGTGGCGGCCCGACGCGCCGGGCTCGTTCGTGGTGCGCGCCGTGGACGACCAGGGCCAATCGGACTCGCGACTCATCGAGCTGGCGGTCGTGCGGTGACGGCGAAACCCGCGCAGATGTCGCATCGTATTCACGACATGCCCAAGCGCAAGAAGCCCCCTACCACCAAAGAACGGCAGGCCCCCGTGAAAGCCGACGTCGTCGTCGCCCCTCGTCCACGATTCCTGGAGCAGGCCATCGCGAAGATTCGGGCCGCCGTGGAGACCGTGCTCGACTTTGCCGATGCCACCGCGGACAAGCTGAACAAGACCCTGCGGTCGTGATCGTCGCACTGCTCCTCGCCGCGGCGGCCGGCGCGCAGCACACCCAGCTTCCCGTTGACGACCGCATCCGCCTCGCGGAAGCGCGGCGGTTGGCGAACGCGATTCAAGACAGCGTATGGCCCGGGTGGGGCGCGGCGCCCTTCGCAGTGTTGCTTGTGACGGACAGCGTGGAGTACCTCCTGTGGCACCCCCAACCCTCGGCGGACTTCCAAGCTCTCGGCTACGACTCGCTCCTCGCGACTGATGTGCTCGCGCGGCCGCGCACCTTCCGGCCAACCTCTTTGGCGACGTTCCCCGCCGTGGGTGGTGTGGTCACGATCGTAGTGGGTGAGCCCGCGAAGACCGGCAAGAGCTCGACCCTGTGGGTCCTGACCCTGCTGCACGAGCACTTTCACCAGCTGCAGATGTCCCGGCCCGGCTATTTCGCGGCCGTGGAAGGCCTCGGCCTGTCGCACGGCGACCAATCGGGCATGTGGATGCTCAACTATCCGTTCCCGTACGACTCGGGCTCCATTCAGCGCTACTTCGCGGGGCTCGCTGAGGTCCTGCTGAGGACGGCGCTCGCCGACTCCGGGCCGCCCACGGCGGACGCGCTGCGAGCCTACGGCCGCATGCGTCGCGCCCTGGGCGTCGAGCTGGCGCCCGCCGACTCGCGCTACCTCGATTTCCAACTGTGGCAGGAAGGTGTCGCGCGCTACATCGAATACGCCTCGGCGCGGGTGGCGGCGCGGTCGTACACGCCGAGCCCGGCGTTCGCCGCCCTGCCGGATTTCGTTCCGTATGGGGACGCCGCCCGCGCCCTGCGAGCGCAGCTCGTCCGCGAGCTGCGCACCGTCGACCTCGGCTTCAACAAGCGGGTGACCTTTTACCCGATCGGGGCGGCCCGGGCGCTGTTGCTCGACCGCACCACGCCGGGCTGGAAGTCACGTTACTTCACCACTCCCCTCACGCTTGACCCGTAGCACCGACCGGCGTCGATTCTATGCGACTCTAACCCGATGGGTGTCGCATGGTCTCGCGCCGTGAGTTCGCGGAGTTGACGTCCCTCGCCGTCGCCGGCGCCTTGCTCCCCCGCCTGCCGTTAAGAGCGCCGCAAGCCTTCGCGTTCGAAGAAACCACCATCGCCCAGTTGCAGGACGCCATGAAGGCGGGCCGCCTCACCTCGCGCGCCATCACCCAGGCCTATCTCGATCGCATCGTGGCGCTCGACCGCCAGGGTCCCTCGCTACGCGCGGTGCTCGAAGCCAATCCGGACGCGCTGACGATCGCGGACGGCCTCGACGCCGAGCGGCGCCGCGGCAAGGTCCGCGGTCCCCTGCACGGAATTCCGGTGATCGTGAAGGACAACATCGACACGCACGACAAGATGCAGACGACCGCCGGTTCGCTCGCGCTCGAGGGCAACATCGCGGTGCGGGATGCATTCATTGTGGAAAGACTGCGCGCCGCGGGCGCGGTGGTTCTCGCCAAGGCGAATCTGTCGGAGTGGGCCAACTTCCGGTCGAGCCGGTCGTCGAGCGGCTGGAGCGGGCGTGGTCGCCAGTGCCGTAACCCTTACGTGCTCGACCGCACGCCGTCGGGTTCGAGCTCGGGCTCCGCGGTGTCGGTGAGTGCCAACCTCTGCGCCGTTGCCATCGGCACCGAGACCGATGGATCGATCGTCAGCCCGGCGAATGCGTGCGGCATCGTCGGATTGAAGCCCACGGT
>DATHDT010000259.1:0-7005 GCA_035318905.1 Gemmatimonadales bacterium
CAGGTGCTCTCGAATCTCCAGGGCTTTGCGCACAAAGGCTGGGAGATCAACGAGGAGATCATCAACGTGATGGGCGGTTCGATCGCGATCGGACATCCGTTTGGAGCAACCGGCGGGCGCATCGTCACGACCCTCGCGAACGAAATGCGTCGCCGCGACGTCCAGTTCGGTCTCGTCTCGGTGTGCGCCCAGGGCGGGATGGCGTTCGCCATGGTCCTGGAGCGCCGCTAATGCCAGGCCCGTCGCGGGGCGCGCCGGCGCTGACCTGGGACGTACAGGACGGCATCGCTGTCGTCGTCCTCGACTGCAAAGGCCAACCCGTCAACACGATCTCGCGCGCCGTGAAGGACGAGTTCCGCGCCTGCTTCGAGGCGCTGGCGAACGACGCGAGCGTCCAGGCCGTGGCGCTCTTCTCGGGAAAACCGGAGAACTTCATCGCCGGTGCCGACATCGAGGAATTCGTCAAGCTGACCTCGGCCGCCGAAGCAGAGCGGCTCTCGGCCGACGGGCAGGACATGCTCGACCAGGTGGCGCGGTTTCCGAAGCCCGTCGCCGTGGGCATCCAGGGCGCCTGCCTGGGTGGCGGGTTCGAGTTCGCGCTCGCATGCAGTTACCGCGTCGCGAGCAATCACCCGAAGACGCAGATCGGCCTTCCCGAAATTCAGCTTGGCATCCTGCCGGGCGCCGGCGGTTGCCAACGGCTCCCTCGACTCGTGGGGGCCCGCGCCGCCCTCGACATGATCCTGGCCGGCAAGGCAGAGCGTGCCGAGAAAGCGTTCCGCCTCGGCATGGTGGATGAGCTCGTGCCGCCGCCGATTCTCCGTTCTATCACGATCGCCGCGGCGCGGCGCATGGCCGGCGGATGGCGTCCCAAACGCCATCGTCCCGGCGGGTTCATGGGTTGGCTGCTCGATGGCAATCCCCTCGGGCGGATGCTGGTCTTCCGGACCGCGCGCAAGCAGCTCGAAGCCAAAACCGGAGGAAACTATCCCGCGCCGTTCGCGGCGCTCGAGGCAGTCGAGTACGGCTTGCGCCACGGCATGGCCGAGGGATTCAAGCGGGAATCGCAGCTCTTCGGCCAACTCGCGGTGACCGACGTTTCTCGCAAGCTGGTCCAGATTTTCTTCGCGACGAACGCGCTCAAGAAGGACATGGGCGTCGACGGCGCGCCGGCCCCTGTTGCCGTCCACCGCCTCGGCATCGTGGGCTCGGGCTTCATGGGATCGGGGATCGCTGGCACCTCCGTTGCGCAAGCGGTCGTCGACGTGCGGATGAAGGACTCCGACCTGACGCGCGTCGCCGCGGGCCTGCGGGCCGCGCGCGAAATACTCGACGACCGCTTGAAACGGCGCCGCATCACGAAGTACGAGCACGCGCGCCTCGTGGCGCTGCTGTCCGGTGGCGACAGCTACGCCGGGTTCTGGCGCGCCGAGCTCACGATCGAAGCCGTTTTCGAGGAGATCGCCGTCAAGCAGCAGGTGCTGCGCGAGTTCGAGGCGGCCACGCCCGATGGGGCCGTCTTCGCGTCCAACACGTCGACGATTCCCATCACGAGTATCGCCGAGGCGGCGCGCGTCCCCGAGCGGGTCGTCGGGATGCACTTCTTCTCGCCGGTGGCGAAGATGCCATTGCTCGAGGTCATCCCCGGGAAGCGCACCGCGCCGGGGGTCGTGAGCACCGCGGTGGCGTTCGGTCGCCGCATGGGGAAGACCGTCATCGTCGTGAAGGACAGCCCCGGGTTCTGGGTGAACCGCATCCTCGCGCCCTACGCGAACGAGATCGGCCATTTGCTCGCCGAAGGCGCATCCGTCGAAACGATCGACGGCATGGCGGTGCGGTTCGGCTTCCCGGTGGGACCGGTGACGCTCCTCGACGAAGTCGGTCTCGACGTCGCCGAGAAAGTCGCCCACGTCATGCTCGCCGCGTACGGGGACCGGTTGCAACCCGCGGCCGGCGTGGCGGCCCTCGTAAAGGCGGGGCGTCTCGGTCGCAAGTCGGGTCGTGGATTCTACGAATACCGCGGGGGCAAGAAGCGTGGCGTGGACGCCAGCGCCTACGAGCTGCTCGGCGTCCATCCGAACGGCGGCCCGCGGCCGGCAGAGGTCCTGCAGCGCCTCGTGTTGGGCATCCTGAACGAAGCGGCGCGCGCCGTAGGCGAGGGCGTCGTACGCAGCCCGCGCGACGGCGACATCGGCGCCATCTTCGGGTTCGGATTCCCACCTTTCCGCGGCGGCCCGCTGCGGCACGCCGACGATCTGGGGGCGGCCCGGCTCGTCGCGGATCTCGAGCGCCTGGCCGAGCGCCTCGGCCCCCGGTTCGCGCCCTGCGAAGTGCTGCAGGACCTCGCGCGCCGCAACGCGAAGTTCTATCCCTGATGCTGCGCGCCGGACTTCTGTGGCTCAGCGAGCAACCGCAGGTCTTCCGCTTCGTGCGCCGCAACGGCCTCGCCAGGCGGTTCGCATCGCGCTTCGTCGCCGGTGAGACCGTCGAATCCGCCGTGGCCGCCCTGCGCGACCTCAACGCCGCCCGCCTCTCGGCGAGCCTCGACCTGCTCGGCGAGTCGGTGTTGCACGCCGAAGAAGCGGTCCACGCCCGCGACACGTACCTCGAAACCCTCGACCGCATCCACGCCGCCGGCGCTGACGCCAACGTGTCGGTCAAGCTCACGCAGATGGGCCTCGACATCGACGAAGCGCTGTGCATCGCCAACCTGCGGGCGATCATCGCCAAGGCCAAGGCGCACGGCTCGTTCGTGCGCATCGACATGGAGCAGTCGGCCTACACCGAGAAGACGCTGAAGCTCTTCAGGGACACGTTCTACCCCGAGTTCGGCGGCGCCGTGGGCGTCGTGCTGCAGTCGTATCTGCGCCGTACGGCGGAGGATGTGGATGGGATGATCGGCCTCGGCGCCCGCGTGCGGCTCTGCAAGGGGGCCTACAAGGAACCCGAAACCGTGGCCTTCCCGGCCAAGCGCGACGTAGACGCGAACTACATCGAGTGTATGGAGCGGCTCCTCGAACGTGGGCACTACCCGGGGATCGCCACGCACGACGAGAAGATCATCGCCCATGCCAAGGCCTTCACCAAACGCCGGGGCATCGCACCCGCGCGCTACGAATTCCAAATGCTCTACGGCGTGCGGCGCGATCTCCAGGCCGCGCTGCGGCGCGAGGGTTACAACGTGCGCGTGTACGTGCCTTTCGGCACCCACTGGTACCCGTATCTGATGCGGCGCCTCGCGGAACGACCTGCCAACATCGTGTTCATCGTCGGCAACGTCGTGAAGGAGTCTTTACGGCGGAAGTAATCGACGATACGACCCTCGGCGGCTATCAGCAGGTCCACCAGCGCCCGCCCGCCTTCGGCGGTGCCGACGGGCAGCCGTACTCGGTCTCCGCGTGGGCGGACGACGCGCCGGACGCCGCAGGTCGGCACGGGGCCGCACTGCTCTTCATTCGTTGGGGAGAAGGTGAACGGCCCGTCGGTCACGTCGAGACCGACTACCTCGCGTTCGGTCCGACGCCGGAAGCGGCGCTCGAGCCCGTGCTGGCCCTCACCTTGCGCGAGGTGAAAGAGCACCTCGATCGCTGCTTGGCGCAGGTCCGGCCATGACCACGGGCGTCGTGTTGGTGCGCGAAGGTGGCGTCTACCGCGTTCACACCGACAATGGCGAGGTCACGGCGACACTGCAGGGCAAGCTCAAGTACCGCGATGACGACCGTGTCGTGCCCGGGGACGTCGTCGAGCTCGAGGTGGAAGCCGGTACGACGAGCGCGACGATCACGGCGATTCGACCCCGACGCTCGGTGCTCGCGCGCCGGGCCGCACAGGGCGGGGCCGGTGGAGGGGCGCGGCGCTCGCAGCCGGTCGCGGCCAACGTCGATCAAGTCGTGGTGGTTGCCTCCGCGGCCGACCCCGAGCCGAGCCCGCGAAAGGTCGATCGCTTCCTCGTGATCGCCGAAGCGAACGGGCTTCCCGCCGTCCTCGTCGTCAACAAGGTGGAGCTCGACCGCGACGCCGCCGCGGCGCTGGCGCGGCGCTATGCCGCGGCCGAGTACCAGGTGCTGCCGACGTCGGTGAAAGCGGATGAAGGTCTCCCCGCGTTGCGCGATCTGCTGCGGGGGCGGCATTCGGTGTTCACGGGCATGTCGGGAGTCGGCAAGTCGAGTCTGCTGAACGCTCTGGAACCGGGGCTAAAGCTCCGCGTGGGCGCGATCAGCGAGAAATGGCGCAAGGGCAAGCACACCACCACCGCGGCGGAGCTGGTACCGCTCGAGGGGCTGGGGTACGTGGTGGATACGCCGGGCCTGCGGGAGGTCACTACCTGGGGCATCGAGCCCGACGCGCTCGGCGCCTGTTTCCCGGACTTCCGTCCCTATCTCGACCAGTGCCGCTTCGACAACTGCCGGCATCTGGCCGAGCCGGGGTGCGCTGTGCGGGCCGCCGGCGCGGCGGCGGCGTTCGACGTGGACCGGCTGGTCTCGTACGAGCGGATCTACGAGGAGATCAGCGCGCCTTCTTGGACCAGCGGCCGGCGTCGCGGGCGGTGACCTTCGCCATCATCAGTGCGAACGCCTCGTCGAGATCGATCTTTTGAGAGTTGGCGATGCAGATGACCACGAACAGGATGTCGGCCAGCTCCATGGAGATCGAGCCGGGTGGCTCGTCCGCCTTCTTGGTTTTGGGTCCGAACTGGTGATTGACCTCCCGCGCCAGCTCGCCAACTTCCTCCGCGAGCCGCGCGACGTTCGCGAGGGGGGGGAAGTAGCCCTCCTCGAACTGCGCGATCCAGCGGTCGACGGTGTTTTGCGGTTCGCGAAAGCTCACGGGGACTCCAGATGAAAGAGCTGGTGGTGCCGTTCCGCGGGGAGCGATATCGGGAGACTGGCAGCCTCAGTCGCCTGATCGCGCCGCCCTACGATGTCATCGATGCGGCGGCGCGCGCGCGGTTCGCGGCGCTCGACGAACACAATATCGTCCACTTGATGCTGCCGGAAGCGCCGGGCCGGGGTGATCGCTACGGTTGGGCCGGCGAGCAGCTCGTCCAGTGGCGGCGCAACGTCGTGCTCGAACGTGATGCCGAGCCGGCCGTGTACGTGATGGCGCAGGGCACGCGCCTCGGCGTGTTCGTCGCGCTCGCCGCCGAGGGATACGACGTGCGCCGCGTGCGCCCCCATGAAAAGACGCACGCGGGGCCCAAGGCCGATCGCCTCGCGCTGCTGCGGACGACGCGCACGAACCTCGAGTCGATCTTCCTGCTCGCCCCCGATCGCGATCGCGCACTGGAGCACGCCTTGGCGGATGTGGCCAAACACGCTCCCGAGGCGACTGCGGAGCTCGATGGCGTGCAAATCCGCTTCTGGCGCGTGCGGGGCGAGGACGCTTCCCGCTTCCCCCTTCCCGACGCCCCGCTGTACATCGCGGACGGCCACCATCGCTACGAGACCGCGTCTGCCTACGCGCGCGAGAACCCTGCCGCGGACCGCGTCCTGGCGTTCCTCGTTTCCGCCGAAGATCCGGGGCTCGTCGTCCTGCCGACCCATCGCTTGATCTACGGGACGGGGCACAGGGCGGACGCGGTGGTGGCCGCCTGGCGGAACTGGTTCGACGTCGCGCCGGTACCCACCGGCGTCGACCCCGTCGGGTATCTGACCCAGCTCGGTCGCGACCGCACCGCATGCCTCGTCGCCTCACCCGACGGCCCCGTGCTGGGGCTCGCGCTCAAACCCGACGCCCGGCTCGACGAATTCCGCGACCTGGGCGCGAGCCCCGCGGTGCGGGCACTCGACGTCGCGCGCGTCGAGACACTCGTCGTGCGGCCGCTGCTGCGGGCCGACGCGTCCACGCCCACACTCGGCTACACCGCGGATGCGCGAGAAGCGCTGGTCTCGGCACGCCAGGGCGCGTGCACCGCGGTGCTGCTCAATCCCACTCGGGTCGCGCAGGTGTTTGCCGTTGCGGACGCCGGCGACGTGATGCCGCCCAAGTCCACGTACTTCGCGCCCAAGGTGCCGAGCGGCTTGGTCCTGCGGCCGGTGGAGGGGTAGCTTCCGAGTCATGCCACGCCAGCGTCAGCAGATCCTCGACAATCTCGACGCCGTGTACCGCGAAGCCTACGATCGCGCGGAGCAAGCGACCGACGCGCGGCTCATGGCCGACCTCGACGCCGCCTATCAGCGCGAGCAGCTGCTGCTCGAAGTTCTGCTCGACATTCGCGATGCGCTCGCCGTGGCCGCCGCGCCCCGACCTGCCGGTCCCGATCCCGTTGGCGCGCTCGAGACGATCCGTCGCATCACCCGACTCCGGTAGGAGGTGCGCAGTGAGCCGATCGCCGTTCACCGCGTCGTTGCTGGTCGTGGCTGTCGCCGTTGCCGCCTGCACGCCCAAAGCCGATCTCGTCATTCAAGGTGGGAGTGTCTGGACGGGGCTCTCGACCGGACGCGGAGTCCCCGGCACCGTCGCGATCGCGAACGGGAAGATCCTGGCGGTCGGCGACTCGGCGGAGGTGGCCCGGTACGTCGGTGCGCAGACGCGGGTGCTGCGGGCGGACGGCGGTCTCGTAGTGCCGGGACTCGCCGACGGGCATACTCACTTCATCGATGGTGGATTCCAGCTCGCGTCGGTCGATCTCCGTGATGCGGCCACGCCGGAGGAGTTCATCCGACGGTTGAAGGAATACGCCGCCACGCTCCAACCCGGGGAATGGATCACCGGCGGCGACTGGGACCACGAGCTGTGGCGCGGCACACCGCTGCCCCAGCGGGACTGGATCGACTCCGTCACGCCGAACAATCCCGTCTTCGTGAACCGGCTCGACGGGCACATGGCGCTCGCCAACGGCGCCGCGCTCCGCGCCGCCGCCGTCACGCGCGCGACAGCCACGCCTGCAGGCGGTGAGGTCGTGCGGGACGCGACCGGCGAGCCACTGGGGGTCTTCAAGGATCAGGCGATGGACCTCGTCTGGCGGGCGTAACGGCGGCGGCGCGGAGCGCGGCGCCGTTGGCG
>DATHDT010000260.1:0-5182 GCA_035318905.1 Gemmatimonadales bacterium
CACGGTGGAGCAGATGGCGCAGCAGGGGACCAGTGAGACGAGTCAGATCCTGCAGGCGCTGGCGCCGTCGGTGAACTTCCCGCGCCAGAGCGTGACCGACGCCAACGACATCGTGCGTCCGTTCACGCTGCGCGGTCTCTCCCCCGACCATACGCTGGTGCTCGTGAACGGGTGGCGCCGCCATCAGATGGCGGTCATGAACACGTTCGCCTATGGCATGGGCGCCGGGTCGAGCGGCGTGGATTTGAACGCCATCCCGAGCGGCGCCGTCGATCGCGTCGAGGTGCTGCGCGACGGTGCGTCGGCGCAGTACGGTTCCGACGCCATCGCGGGCGTGGTCAACGTGGTGATGAAGGAAGGCGCCTTCGCGCCGTTCCTGAACGTCGAGTCGGGCGGGTACGCGACCAAGGACTATCCCGATGACGGGGCCACCACCGACATCAACGGCGGGTGGGGCTTCGGCGTCGGCCGCGGTTCGCTCACGATCTTCGGCGAATACCTGCACCGCGATCCGACCAATCGTGCCTGGCCCGACATCTTCCTGGCCGACGTCAACGGCAACACCGACGTGATCGACACGCTCACAGGACGCCTCATCGACAAACGCAACTCTCTCACGCAACCCAACTACCACTGGGGCGACGGGCTCGAGAAGGACGCGATGACGTTCGCGAACTTCCGCCTCCCCCTGAATCCCGGCGGGACGAGTGAGTTCTACGCCTTCGGCGGGTACAGCCACCGCGTCGGCACCGGCAACGGGTTCTTCCGCTACTTCGACAGCTCCAAGAACTGGCCGGAACTGTATCCGCAGGGGTTCCTGCCCGAATTCCATCCCGACGTCGCCGACTATTCCGGCGCCGCGGGGTTCCGCGCCAACGTCAACGGCTGGTCGCTCGACCTGGGCGCGGAGCTTGGGGCGAATCGCTTCGACTACAACCTGGACCACACGAACAACGCGTCGCTCGGTCCTTGCCTCGACACGCCGTGCGCGCCGGGAGCCGACGGGGTGCTGGGTGGCGGCGGGGCGCTCGACGATCCGGGGATCCCCAACCAGCTGTCGTTCTTCGCCGGGCGGCTCAAGCGCCAGGAACTTGTCGCCGGCGTGAACCTCGCGAAGGCACTCGACGTCGGCATGCCGTCCCCCGTCAACGTGGCCGTGGGCGCGCAGTTCCGCCGCGAGAGCTTCACGATCGTGGCCGGCGAACCGGCGTCGTGGATCAACGGCGGGCACCTGGCCCAGGACTCGGGCGGGCCCGCTCCCGCCGGCTCGTCGGTGTTCGCGGGCTTCTCGCCCTCGGACGCGAGCGACCATAGCCGCAGCAACGTGGGCGCGTATCTCGACCTCGAGAGCAAGCTGAGCCCGCAGGTGCTGGCGAACGTGGCGGGACGGTTCGAGAGCTACAGCGATTTCGGCCAGCGGTTGACGGGCAAAGTGGCGGTGCGGTTCCAGCCGACGCAGCGGTTCGTGCTGCGCGGCGCGGCCAGCACCGGGTTCCGCGCGCCGGGGCTCGCGCAGAGCTACTTCAGCCACACCACGACGAACGTGATCGGCGGACAGTTCATCGAGGTTGGGAACTACCCCGTGGACAACCGCGCCTCCCAGATCTTCGGCGCCAAGCCGCTGAAGGAGGAGACGTCGGTCAACCTGAGCGCGGGGTTCGCGTTCACGCCGAACGACAACTTCACGCTCACGGTCGACGTCTTCAACATCAAGATCAACGACCGGATTCTGTTGGGCGCGACATTCGGCGACTCGGTGTCGCAGGCGATTCTCGCCGACTCGGGGTTCGCGTCGATCGGCGCGGTGCAGTTCTTCACGAACGGGCTCGACACCAAGACGAGCGGCATCGACGTGACGGGCGATCTGCGCGTGCCGGCAGGGCGGGGCAGTCTGGACTTCACCGCGGCGATCAACTACACGAAGAACAAGATCACGCACGTCGATACGCTGCCGCTGATTCTCCAGGGGACGCCGACGACCCTGACCAGCATCCTCGATCTCGTGACGAAGGTGGGCATCGAGGAAGAACGGCCCGACTGGCGCGGCACGTTCACGGGCCAGTACGCGGTGGGGCGGTTCCACGCCCTGGGCCGCGCGTCGTACTACGGCGGGTTCGCGTCGGCGCAGCCGAGCTTCACGGATCGGGAGGAGTACAGCGCCAAGACGCTGTTCGACGCCGAGATCGGCTATCACTTCAACGATGTGAACCTGTCGGTCGGGGCCCGGAATCTGTTCGACACGTATCCGGACCGGCCCAAGGCGGAGTTCAACAACAACGACAACACGTTCCCCTGGGCCGCGGCGTCGCCGTTCGGCTACAACGGGCGGTTCGTGTACGCGCGAGTGGAGATGCGGCTGAATCAGTAGGGGCAGCCGAGTAGTGGACTCATGATGACGGGAGGAACAACCGTGCGTAAGCACCTTGGTGTGTTTCTGCTCGCGTCCGGCCTGATCGTGGCGAGCGCGGGCACGGCAGGAGCGCAGCAGCGCTCCATTAGCGGCCGCGTCGGCAACGCGGTCAACGACGAGCCGGTCGCGCGCGCGACCGTATCGGTGGCGGGATCGTCGATCGTGACCGTGACGGATGCGCGCGGCCAGTTCGCTCTGTCCGCGCCGGACGGCGCGGTCACGCTGACGGTCCGCGCCATCGGTTACAAGCGCCGCACCGTGGCCGTGGCGCCCGACCAGAACAGCGTCGCCGTGCGCCTCGAGCAGGACATCTTCAACCTGGAAGCGGTCGTCGTGACGGGCCAGGCAACGGCGGTGGAGCAGAGGAACCTGCCCCAGGCCGTCAGCGTGGTCACGGCCCAGGACCTGAGCCGGGCGCCGGCCTCCTCGATCGAAAGCGCGCTCCAGGGCAAGATCGCCGGTGCCTTGATTCAGACGAATTCGGGCGCGCCGGGTGGCGGCGCCCAGATCAACCTGCGCGGCGTCTCGACGATCAACGGATCGGTCGACCCACTGATCGTGGTCGACGGGCTCGTCATCAGCAACGCCGCGATCGGGAACAACATCAACGCCATCACCGCGGCGGCGGCGGGGGGCAACGCATCGAATCAGGACAACCCCGTCAACCGCATCGCCGACCTGAACCCCGCGGACATCGAGCGTGTGGAGATCCTGAAGGGCGCTTCCGCGGCGGCGATCTACGGGTCACAGGCGTCGAACGGCGTCGTGATGATCACCACGCGCCGGGGCGCATCGGGCGCGCCGCGCTTCCACATGACGCAGCGCTTCGGTGAGTTCCGCGTGCTGCACTTCATGCGCTCGCGCGTGTTCGTCGATTCCGCCGAGGCGGTGACGGTCTACACCGACTCCGCCCTTGTCGGCCAATTGTGCAATCTGCCCAGCAATGGCTGCCCCAACTACGACAACATCGGGCAGCTGTGGGACCGCCATCCGCTGTCGACCGAAACGGGCGCGAGCATCACCGGTGGCACCGATCAGACCCGCTACTTCGTGTCGGGCCTCCTCAAGCACGACGGCGGGATCGCGCCGAACACTGAGTACAACAAGCAGGCGATCCGGGTGAACCTCGACCAGACGATGGGCGACCGCTGGAGCCTGGCTATGAGCACCCAGGTCATCCACAGCTTCTCGTCCCGAGGCATCTCCAACAACGACAACTCGGGCACGAGCCCGTACCTGGTCTTTCCGCTGACGCCGAGTTTCGTGGACCTGCGTCCCGTCAACGGCGTCTATCCTGACAATCCGTTCGAGCGCAGCAATCCGCTCCAGACCTACGCCTTGCTCAAGAACCATGAGGACGTGTGGCGGGCGCTCGGCGCCGGGACCTTGCGCTGGGACGCGGTGAGCGGCGAGCGGCAGAGCCTCCGCTTCACCGCCACCGGCGGCGTCGACTACTTCGAGCAGCGCAACGACATCCTGTCGCCGCCGAACCTCGAGTTCGAGCCGAACGACGGGCAGCCGGGCACGATCGTGCTGGGGAAGTCGTCGAATCTCAACCTCAACCTGCTCGTCAACGCCGTCCACACCTACATCCCGGCGTCGGGGCACCTGCAGGCGACGACGGCCGTCGGTCTTCAGTACGTCGACCGCAACCTCAACACGACCAACGTCGTCGGCCGGAACGTGCTGCTCGGCCTGACCAACGTCGACAAGGCGACGAACATCAGCCTGTCGCAGAACCTGCAGCCCCAAAAGGACTTTGGTCTGTTCGCGCAGGAAGAGGTCCTGGCCATGGACCAGCGGTTGTTGCTCACGCTGGGCATTCGGGCCGACCGCTCCAGCCGCAACGGAGACGTGGACAAGTACTACATCTTCCCCAAGGCCGCGGCCTCGTACCGCTTCACGCAGATCGGGGGCAACGGCGAGGACGAGGTGAAGGTCCGGGCCGCCATCGGACAGACCGGGTTGCAGCCGGTCTTCGGGCAGAAGTTCACGGTGAACGGCACCGGCGTCATCGGGGGAATCCTCGGCAGCTTCACCGGCGGGTTTGTCGGCGACTCTGCCATCAAGCCCGAACGGCAGACGGAGATTGAGGCCGGGTTCGACGCGACCCTCATGAACGGCCGCTTCAACGCCAGCGTGTCGGTGTTCAACAAGACGACCACCGACCTGCTGCTCATTCCCAGCCTCGCGCTGTCGACGGGGCGCACGCAGCGGGTCTTCAACGGCGGGAAGTTGCGCAACCGCGGCGTGGAAATCGGCGTGGGATATGCGCTCGCCCAACGGTCGGAGCTGTCGTGGATCGTCCGCACGACGTTCTTCGCCAACCGCAGCAAGGTGCTCGAGCTGCCCGTCCCCGCGTTCCAGGTTGGCGGGTTCGGGACCTCGCTCGGCGCTTTCCAGATCGAGCAAGGCCGCTCCGCGACACAGATCGTGGGGAGCGAAGGCGTGGTGGGCGACGCCACTCCCGACTTTCAGATGTCGTTCTCCAGCGACATCGACTACAAGCGCTGGAGCCTCGGCATGTTGTGGGATTGGAAGAAGGGCGGAGACGTCATCAATCTGACCGAGTTGCTCTTCGATCTGTTCGGGAACAGCCAGGACTGGAGCACCGGGGGCATTCAGCGGCTTACCGATTTCGGCAACGGCCTGACGCAGCCGTTCGTGCAGGACGCGTCCTACCTCAAGCTTCGGGAGCTGACCGTCTCGTACCACCTGCCGCCGTCGGCCGTGTCACAGCTGTTCGGCTCGCGGGTGAAGGACGCGCGCCTG
>DATHDT010000261.1:0-2074 GCA_035318905.1 Gemmatimonadales bacterium
GCACTCCTCCTCGCGGGACTCGGCCTGTACGGCGTCACCTCGTATGCCGTGAATCGCCGCCGGACCGAGATCGGCATCCGCATGGCGCTCGGCGCGGCGCCGGGCGGCGTCATCCGGCTGGTGCTGTCGCGCGTGTCGATCCTCGTGGCCATCGGGGTGATCGTCGGCGCCGGCGCGAGCCTGTGGGCGTCCCAGTTCGTCACGACGCTCCTTTACGGCCTCGAACCGCGGGATCCGCGCACCCTCGTCCAGGCGGCCGCGGTTCTGGCGGCGGTCGGCGCGCTGGCCGGCTGGCTGCCCGCGCATCGCGCGTCGAGGATCGATCCGGCGGAAGTACTCAGAGACAGTTGAGATTTAGTGATTTGGTGATTTAGTGATTTGGTGATCGTTGCCTGATTGAATGGTTGGTTGATTGATTGATTGATTGATCGATAACTAACCATTCAGCAAATCGCGAAATGACACAATCACCCGACAATCACTAGAGCGTTTTCTTCTTGTACGTAGTACGGCGGCCATGGTACCTCTGTCGCAGGAGGCGACATGGCACCGTATTCAATGGATCTGCGGAAGCGCGTCGCAAAGGCGTGGGATGCCAGCGCGGATGCCGACGCAGTCGCCGCACAATACGACGTCAGCCGCGCCTGGGTGCATCGCCTGATTCAGCGGCGGCGAGAGACCGGGTCGCTGGCTCCCCGCAAGCAAGTGAAGTTTCGGCGACGCGCCCTCACAGACCGGGATGAGCAGCGGCTGGCCACGCTCATCCTCGCGCGCCCGGATGCGACGTTGACCGAGTTGCGCGACGCGGTCCCGACGACCGCGGCCCTCAGCACGTTGTGGCGGACCATCGATCGCTTGGGGTTCACGCTCAAAAAAAACGGTACACGCCGACGAGCAGCGTCGGCCTGACGTCGCCGCGGCTCGGCGTCAGTGGCGGAGCTGGCAGCCGCTCCGCTACGTGCCGCAGTATGTCTTTTTGGATGAATGCGGCGTGACGACGGATCTGCTCCGCCGGTACGGCCGCAGCCTGAGTGGCACCCGCCTCCGGGATCACACGCCGTGCAGCCATTGGGAGACGCACACGGTCGTGGCGACGCTGCGCCTCGATGGCCTCGGGGCCCCGGCGGTGTTCAACGGGCCGATCGACCATGCGATGTTTCTCGCCTACGTCGATCAAGTCCTGGTGCCCACCCTGCGCGCCGGCGACGTGGTGGTCCTCGACAACCTCGCCGTCCACAAACACCCGGCGGTGCGCACGGCGATCGAGGCCGTCGGGGCCCATCTCCGCTTCCTACCGCCCTACAGCCCCGATTTCAATCCGATCGAACTGGCCTTCGCGAAACTGAAAGCGTTTATCCGGGCGGCGCGTCCCCGGACCTTTGACCACATCTGCGACCTGATCGCGGTCGCGCTCGGCCTCTTCACGCCCACGGAATGCCGAAATTTCGTCCGGCACTGCGGGTATCGAGTTTCTACAGCGTTATGAAAAACGCTCTAGCTGTCAGAAGCAGAGTCGGGGCTGGGGGCTAGCTGAAGGCTGATAGCCGATAGCTTTCCCTATTTCACCGGAACCCGCTGTTTCAATTCTTCGAACCAGTTGAGGACGACGTTGATCTGCGGCGGAGTGGCCGGTGTCGACGGGTCTCGTCCGGCAGTCACGATCCCGAGCATCCGGCCGTCCGGCCCGACGTCGTGGTTTCGGGGGCTCGTTTGCGCATTGCCAATATTGAACGCTCGTGGAGCTGGCACCGGCGCGCTGACACTGAAGCTCGGTTGCGTCGTCACGTTGACCACGACGAACCGGCCAGGCCCTGGAATGTAAAACAGCTGCTTCCCGTCGCGTGACCAGAGCGCGTGATGGCCGACATCGCCGCGCGAGATCTGATACTTGGCGCCGGTGGCCGGAAACGGCTGGACATACACGGCATCGGTGCCCGATTCGTCGCTACCGTAGGCGACCCAGCGACCGTCGGGTGAAAAGACAGCGTTCATCGGCCTCGTCGAGTGGGCGCCGTTGAACGGCTCTGTCTTCCCTAACGGCTCTGTCTTCCCCTCCGGCAGCGAGAGCACCCAG
>DATHDT010000262.1:0-6368 GCA_035318905.1 Gemmatimonadales bacterium
CTGCGGCCTCGGCAGATCCTCACACGCAAGGCGTTCGACAACGCCATCGCGGTGACGATGGCCGTCGGCGGGTCCACCAACGCCGTGCTCCACCTCCTCGCGATCGCGCGTGCCGCGGGCGTACCCCTGACGCTCGACGACTTCGAGGCAATCCGCGCCCGCGTCCCCGTGTTGTGTGACCTGAAGCCGTCAGGGCGCTTCGTCGCGATCGATCTGCACCGCGCGGGCGGGATCCCACAGGTCATGAAGATCCTGCTCGCGCACGGTGTGCTGCACGGCGACGCGCTGTCGATCACAGGTCAGACTCTCACAGACGTGCTCCGGGACGTCCCCGACAAACCCCGCGCCGACCAGGAAGTCATCCGTCCGTGGGACCGGCCCCTGTACCCGCAGGGCCACCTCATCATCCTGCGCGGCAACCTCGCCGCCGAAGGGGGCGTGGCGAAGGTCACCGGCGCCAAGACGCTACGGATGCAGGGACCGGCGCGGGTGTTCGACTGCGAAGAGGATTGCCTCGACGCGATCCTGGCCGGTCGCATCAAGCGGGGTGACGTCGTCGTGATCCGCTACGAGGGGCCGAAGGGCGGGCCCGGCATGCGAGAGATGCTGTCGCCCACGTCCGCGCTCATCGGAGCGGGGCTCGGCGACTCGGTGGGGTTGATCACCGACGGGCGTTTCTCGGGCGGGACCTACGGCCTGGTCGTGGGCCACGTCGCGCCGGAGGCGGCCGTGGGCGGGACCATCGCGCTCGTCGCAGAAGGAGATCAGATCACGATCGACGCCGAGCACCGCTTGCTGCAGCTCGACGTGCCGGACAAAGAGATCGCGCGCCGGCGCGCCGCGTGGAAACCGCCCGCCCCGAAGTACACGGCGGGGGTGCTCTTCAAGTACGCGAAGCTGGTGTCGAGCGCGAGCGAGGGAGCGGTGACGGACGCGTAGCGTCCGCGACCCGCTCCCCCATCTCCTTCGTCCCAATCGCCCGGTCTCCGGGCCCCGCGATGTCGCGGGTGCGGTACCCCTCCGCGAGCACTGCCTGAATCGCCCGATCTATCGCCATCGCCTCCGCTACGAGCCCTAGTCCGTGGCGCAGCAGCATCGCGGCCGACGCGATCGCGCCGAGCGGGTTCGCGATTCCCTGCCCAGCAATCGCCGGCGCCGACCCGTGAATCGGTTCGAACAGGCCGGTCCCCGCGCCCAGCGAGGCTGAGGGCAGCAGGCCAAGCGAGCCCACCAGCACCGCCGCCTCGTCGCTCAGGATATCGCCGAACATGTTCTCGGTGAGGATGACGTCGAATGCCGCCGGCTCGGCGACCAGCTTCATCGCGGCAAAGTCGACGTACAGATGCTCCAGGCGGACGTCGGGGTAGTCGCGCCCGACGCGCGTGACCACGTCGCGCCACAGCTGCGATACCTCGAGGACGTTGGCCTTGTCCACCGACGTCACGAGGCCGCGGCGCTCGCGCGCCGCCTCGAACGCGACGCGTGCCACGCGCTCGATCTCGCCGGAAGAGTAGACGAGCGTGTTGACGGCACGGTGCTGCTCACGCGATCGCGGCTCGCCATAGTACAGGCCCCCCGTCAGCTCGCGCACAATCAGCAAGTCCACGTCGCGCAGCCGTTCCGGCTTCAACGGCGAGCGGTCGGCGAGGACGGCGTACACGGTGACGGGCCGCAGATTCGCGTATACGCCGAGCAGCGCCCGCAGCGCCAGGAGACCCGTCTCGGGCCGCAAATGGCGTGGCGCCTTATCGAGCGAGGGATCCCCCACCGCTCCCAGCAGGACGGCGTCGGCCTGCTGCACCGCGGCGCGCGTCTCGGCGGGGAGCGGGTCCCCCGCGCTCGCAACAGCGACCGCGCCGATGGGATACCGCGAGAGGGCGATCTTGACCTTGAACCGCTCGCCCACCGCCTCGAGCACCCGCTCCGCCTCCGCGATCACCTCCGGGCCGATGCCGTCGCCAGGGAGGACTGCGACCGTAAAGGCGGTCACGTGCGGCTCCGCTCGAAGGCTGCGATCCGGGGCTCCTCGAGCAGCGAGCGTCCGATCTCGTCGAGGCCGCGGAGCAGCATCTCGCGGCGGTAGGGCTCCAGCGGAAACGGCGCGCGGAGCCCTGCGTCGTCGGTCACCTGCTGCGCCTCGACATCGATCGTCAAACGGTAGACCCCGCGGCCGGCTCGGCAGCGGCGCAGCACCTCGTCGATGCCGTCTCCCGACAGTCGCACCGGCGCGACGCCATTCTGGAAGCAGTTCGCGGTGAAGATGTCGGCGAACGACGGCGCCACGACCGCGCGGAAGCCGTATTCGGCGAGCGCCCACACCGCATGCTCGCGCGAGGAGCCGCAGCCGAAGTTTGCCCCGGCGATGAGAATCGTCGCGTCTGCCGCCTCGGGCTGATTCAGCTCGAACTCGGGGTTGGCGCTGCCGTCGGGCAGGAAGCGCCAGTCATGAAACAGGGCGGGCCCAAAGCCGGTGCGCTCCACTCGCTTCAGGAACTGCTTCGGGATGATCTGGTCGGTGTCGACGTTGGCACGGGGCAGCGCCGCGCATTTGCCGGTGTGCCGCACGAAGGGCGTGAGGGTCATGACCACTCCCGCACGTCCACGAGGTGGCCGGCGACCGCCGCCGCCGCCGCCATTGCGGGACTCATCAGGTGCGTCCGCCCCCCCGCGCCCTGTCGCCCTTCGAAATTGCGGTTCGACGTCGAGGCGCAGCGCTCCCCCCGCCGCAGCACGTCGGCATTCATGCCGAGGCATAGCGAGCAGCCGGCGTTGCGCCACTCGAATCCTGCGTCGCGGAAGATTCGGTCGAGCCCCTCGCGCTCACCCTGCGCCTTCACTTGCTGGGATCCGGGGACCACCATCGCCCGCACACCCGCCGCGACCTTTCGCCCGCGGGCGACCAGCGCTGCGGCCCGCAGATCCTCGATGCGCGTGTTGGTGCACGAGCCCACAAACACGCGCTCGATCGGGAGTCCCGCGAGCGGTGTGCCAGGCGTGAGCGCCATGTAGGCGAGCGCGCGCTCGACGGCCTGGCGCTCGTCGGCGGTGGCGAAATCACCGGGATTGGGGACGTACCCCGTGATGTCGGTGACCATGCCGGGATTGGTGCCCCAAGTGACCTGCGGCGCCACCGCCGCCGCGTCCAGCTCCACTCGGCGGTCGTACCTTGCCCCCGGATCGCTGGGAAGGTGCCGCCATGCCGCCACGGTGCGTCCCCAGTCGCGGTGGCTCGGCGCGCGAGGCCGCCCCTCGAGGTATGCGAACGTCGTCTCGTCGGGCGCGATCATCCCGGCGCGCGCCCCGGCCTCGATGGACATGTTGCAGACGGTCATGCGCTCTTCCATCGAGAACGCCCTAATCGCGTCCCCCGTGTACTCGAGCACGTGTCCGGCCGCGCCCGCGGTCCCGATCCGGCCGATCAGGTCGAGGATCAGGTCTTTCGCGGTGACGCCGGGTGAGAGGCGGCCACGGAACCGCGCTTCCATCGTCTGCGGCTTGGACAGGACGAGGCACTGCGTCGCCAGCACGTGCTCGACCTCGCTCGTGCCGATTCCCAAAGCGAATGCACCGAAGGCGCCGTGCGTCGAGGTGTGTGAATCACCGCACACCACGACCATTCCCGGTTGCGTCAGGCCAAGCTCGGGGCCGATCACGTGGACGATGCCCTGCCGCGGGGATGCGAGATCGAACAACTCGACGCCGAACGTTTGCGCGTTGTGCGCCAGTGCGTCCAGTTGCGTGGCGGCGATCGGGTCGTCGAGCGGCAGCGAGCGATCGCCCGTGGGCACGTTGTGGTCGACGGTCGCCACCGTCAGCTCGGGCCGCCGCACCCGGCGGCCGACCCGGCGCAGACCCTCGAAGGCCTGCGGCGAGGTCACCTCGTGCACCAGATGGAGATCGACGTACAGGAGCGCGGGGCCCTCCGGAAACCGGTGGACCACGTGCGACTCCCACACCTTGTCGAACAGGGTGCGGGGAGTCGTCACACCGCGCTCGCGCCTGCCCGGGCGGATTCCTTTCCGGCCGGCTTGCGTTTGGCTTGCGCCGCCTTCCCCTCCTCCGTCCACGGCATCATGGCGCGCAGCTTCGCGCCGACCCGCTCGATCGGGTGATCAGCGGCGCCGCGGCGGTATTCGGCAAAGCGCCGCGCGCCACCCCGCGTCTCCGCAATCCATTCGCGGGCGAACGTGCCGTCCTGGATCTCTTTCAACAGCTGCTGCATTTCGGCCTTGACCTGATCGCTCACGATGCGGGGCCCGCGGGTGTAGTCGCCGTACTCCGCGGTGTCGCTGATCGAGTAGCGCATGAACTTCATCCCACCCCGATACATCAGGTCGACGATGAGTTTCAGCTCGTGCAGGCACTCGAAGTACGCGATCTCCGGTGCGTAACCGGCGGCGGTGAGCGTCTCGAAACCTGCCTGAACGAGCGCGCTGACGCCGCCGCACAGCACCGCTTGCTCCCCGAACAGGTCGGTCTCGGTCTCTTCGCGGAAGGTGGTCTCCAGCACGCCCGCGCGCGTGCAGCCGATTCCCGCTGCGTACGCGAGCGCGTTCGCCAGGGCCTGCCCGCTCGCGTCCTGGTGCACGGCGACGAGGCCGGGCACCCCCCGCCCCGCCTGGAACTCGCTGCGGACCAGGTGGCCGGGCGACTTCGGCGCGATCATCGCGACGTCCACGTCGGCCGGGGGCACGATTTCCTTGAAGTGCACGTTGAATCCGTGCGCGAACAAGAGCGTCTTGCCGGCGCGCAGGCTTGGAGCCACGCTCGCTTCGTAGACGGTGCGCCCCTCTTGATCCGGCACGAGCATCATGATGATGTCGGCGGCGCGGGCGGCGTCGGCGACGGAGCGGACGTCGAGCCCTTCGTCCTTGGCACGGAGCCACGACGTGCCGCTCTCACGCAGGCCGACGATCACCTGGGCGCCGGACTCGCGCAGGTTCAGCGCATGGGCGTGTCCCTGGCTCCCGTATCCGATGACCGCGATGATCCGGCCCTTCAACCGGGCCTGGTCTGCGTCCGCGTCGTAAAAGACGCGCACTTGAGACGAGCTCATGTCTGCTCCTCCATTTGTAGGACCGTTATTGAGATCGTTCGGAATCGCTTCGACGGCGCGCACGCCGACGATCTTTCGGAATTGTTGAATGACGCGGTCGACCGTCGCCGCGTCGGCGGTCAGAGCGAACGTCAGGCGTGACGCGCCGTCGTCCGTGCGCGGGTGCACGGTGAGGCGCTCGACGGCCACGTTGCGCCGCCGCAGTACGCCGACGGCGCGGTTCAGCGTCAACAGCGTACCGTCCAGCAGCACGTTCACCGTGTGCGATGTCGTCACACCGCCGACTCGATCGGCTCGGACAGCGAGCCGCCCGGCGGGATCATCGGATAGACGTTCGCCTCCTGCTCGATGACGAACTCCACCAGCGTCGGGCCGGGGGCGGCGTTCGCGGCCCCGACCGCATCCTCGATTTCGCACGCGTGCTTCACCCGGTACCCCGGAATCCCGTAGGCCTCGGCCAGCTTCACGTAATCCGGGCTCCAGATCGGCGTGCTCGAGTACCGCTTCCCGTGGAAGAATTGCTGCCATTGGCGTACCATGCCGAGGTACCCGTTGTTGAAGACCGCCAGCTTCACGGTCAGCCCCTCCTGCACCATCGTCGCCATCTCGGCCATGTTCATCTGGAAGCCGCCGTCCCCCGAGATCGCCCACACGGCCTCCCCGGGGCGCGCGAGATGCACGCCCATCGCGGCGGGCACCGCGAAGCCCATGGTGCCGAGCCCCCCGGACGTGATATGCGTGTTGGGCCGGCGGTACGGGAACAGCTTGGCCACCCACATCTGATGTTGGCCCACGTCGGTGACGATGGTGCATGCCCCGCCCGTCGCGTCGCGGATCGCGGTGAGGATCGTCTCGGGCGACATGCCGCCGCGGAACGTCGTGTCCGGCGGCCGGCGATGCGCGTCGATCTCCGCCCGCCAGGCGTCGCAGCGACGAACGGCGGTCGCGGCGACGAGGCGCCGCGTGACCGCCGCGGCGTCGCCGACGATCCCGACGGCAATGGGGACCTTGCGGCCGATCTCCGACCGATCCAGGTCGATGTGCACGATCTGCGCGCGCGGTGCGAACCCCGCGAGATTCCCCGTGACGCGATCGTCGAAGCGCAACCCGATGGCGACGATGACGTCGGCGCGCTGGATCGCGCGGTTCACATGAACTTCGCCATGCATCCCCGGCATGCCGAGGTGCAGCGGGTGACCCTCCGGGAACGCACTGATCCCGAGCAGCGTGGTGATGACGGGCATGCCGGTCCGCTCGGCGAGGGCGCGCACCTCGGCGTAGGCATTCGCCAGGATGACCCCGTGTCCGATCA
>DATHDT010000263.1:0-7175 GCA_035318905.1 Gemmatimonadales bacterium
CGCCAGCACCGGCTCGTCGTTCGAAACGCCGACGACCACCGAGCTCGCGAATCGGCCCGACACGGCCGGGGGGTTCAACCGGGACCTGTCGCCACAGCGCGCGTGGACGTATGAGGTCGGCGCGCGCGGGGCGGGCTGGGAGGTCGCCCTCTACCAGGCCGATGTGCGGGGTGCGCTCGTGAGCTTCGAAATCCCCGCGTCGCCAGGGCGCCGGTTCTTCCGGAACGCCGGGAGCGCGCGCTACCGGGGCGTCGAGTTGTCCGCCGGCACGTCCATCGTCCGCGGGCTCGACGGCCGAGTGACCTGGACGTACTCCGACTTCCGCTATCGCCGTTACGCCTTCACCGCTGGAGGCACGACCCACGTGCTCGACGGGCGTCGTCTCCCCGGCATCCCGCAGCAGGCCCTGCGCCTCGCGTTGCGGGCGCGACCCGCGGCCTTGCGCGGTGTCTGGGGCGAGATCGAGACCCAGTACATGTCACGGTACGCGGTGGACGACACGCTGAGTCGTCAGACGTCGCCGTGGTGGGTCACGAACCTGCGCGTGGGTCGCGAGGGGGGGCGCGTGGCGCCCTTCGTCGCGTTTCAGAATGTGTTCAATCGGAAGTACGTGGCGTCCGTCGTGGTGAACGCGGCGGCGGGACGGTATTACGAGCCGGCTCCAGGCCGAAACATGTATGTGGGACTAACGGCTACTTATAGCGGTAGGTGATTCTTCCCCGAGTCAGGTCATACGGCGACAGGTCCACGGCCACGCGATCGCCCTGGAGGATGCGGATGTAGTTCTTTCGCATCTTGCCGCTCACATAGGCCAGCACCTCGTGGCCGTTTTCGAGCTTTACGCGGAACGTCGTGTTGGGCAGCACCTCGGTCACCGTGCCCATCATTTGAATCGCGTCACCAGCCACGCTGTATCCTGCTCTCCTTTCGGTTCTAGGCTTCCCGCGGGTCCATGGTCGCGTCGCGCGGAGGCTCGAGACCCCGGGCGATGTAGGAGGCCTGCCGGCCGCAGGTGGCGCACACCAGGGTGATGCGCTCCGCCCGAGGCTCCAGTTCGCTGGAGGGCAGCGGCCGGCGCCGCGGCACCCGATGAATCGTCCGAGTGCCGCACGAGGGGCACACCAGCGGCAAGTGGTCCCGGTCGGCTGCGATGAGCGCCAAGGCTTCCGGCGCCCGAAACTCCTTGATGCCCCTTCGACCCACGGCGACGCCTCCAACGTTGAATCTAGCCCTTTTCTTGACGGCCCCGCAGGGGGGGTGTAGCTTGGCGCGACATTCAACCTCGGAGCGGCCGTTTCCGTGCCAGCCGAGCTCGGTGGATCGCAGATCTCCTCGTTACTCGAGACCCTACCCGGCATTGCGAGTGTCCTGCGCAGTCCGGTGGCGGACGCATTGATCAAGGCGATCCGCGGCGCCGTAGGATTGGGCGAGTTTGGTCAGGAAGATGCCGAGGAGTTGATCCGGTATGCCGTCCGGCGCGGACTCATCGGCGCCGACGAGGGCGACCGCGTCCTCGGCGAGGTGCAGGACGCTGTGGGCAAGCGCAAGCCGAAGCCCGGGAAGAAATCAGCCGCCGCGAAGAAGCCGGCGAAGAAGAAGACCCGCCGCTAGATCCGGAAGCCCCGCACCAAGCCGCGCAGTTTTTCAGCCGCCTGGAGCAGCTCGCCGGCGGACGCCGCCATTTCCTGGGTCGACGCGCCCTGTTGCTCGGTGGCCGCGGTCACCTGCTCGGCGCTCGATGCGTGAGACACCGCGCGCGTGACGACCTGCTGGGCGCGCTGGCCCAGCTGCTCGGTGACGCTGCGGTTGTCGTGGGCCGCGCTCGTCACGCGCGCGGCCGCCTGCTCGACCTGCTCGACCGCCGCCACGATCTCCGCCAACCCGCGCGCCGCGCCCTCGGCCACCGCTTCGATACCGCGCACCTTCGCCTGGCCCACGGCCATCGTCGCGGTGACTTCCTCGACCTGCTCGCGGATCACCGCGGTCGTGCGCGCCACGTCCTCGGCGGCGCGGGCCGACTCGTCGGCCAGCTGACGGACTTCTTCCGCCACGACGGCGAAGCCGCGCCCGTGCTCGCCGGCGCGAGCCGCCTCGATGGCCGCGTTGAGCGCCAGCAGGTTCGTCTGCGATGAGATGCGCTTGATGAGGTCCACGAAGTCGTCGATCGCGGCGCTCTGTTGCGCGAGCTGCGTCACCTCGGTCGCCGTCGTTCGTACCACCTCGCGCACGTCGAGCAACGTATTGCCCGCGGCCGCGACGTCGCCGCGGTGCCGGTCGGCGACCGTGCGAATCTCCTCGCCCAACCTCGCGACGCGGCTGGCCGCCTCGGTCATGTCGGCGGTCGTCTGGCGCATTTGCTCGAGCCCCGTTTGCATCGCGTGCAGCTCGCTGCGCTGGTGCTCGGCGCCCCCCGCGATCTCGACCATCGCCGTGGACACTTCGCTCGACGACGCGGCGAGCTGCTCGCTCACCGCCGACAAGTCGCTCGCCGAACCGGCGATCTGGTCCGCCGACCCCACGACGTCCCCGACGATCCCCCGCAGTCGCTCGCCCATCAGACGCATCGCGTCCGCCAGCACTTGGAACTCCTGCGGCATATGACCGGTCGTCACGGGGCGCAAGTCGCCGCTGCCGAAGCGCTCCGCCGCCGTGACGAGCCGCACCAGCGGACCTTCGACCCAGCGCAGCGTGAACCCGCCGACGACTACGCCGATGACCGTCGTGGACAGCAACACGAGCCACAGGATGATTTGGCGCCGGCGGACTTCGCTGCCGAGCCGCACTCCCGCCTGTGCCGCTTTCTCCGACTGCCGGGCCGCCAGGTCGCGCACCAGGCGGCTCAACTCGGTCGCGGGCCCGCGGGCCGCCTCCGTCTGCGCCACCGCCTCACGGCTCCGGCCCACGTCGAGCAAGGCGTGCGCGAGCGAGTAGCTGACGTGGATCACGGACTGCAGCTGCTTGATCTTGCTGACGGTGATACGGTCGTTCTCGGTCAGTCCCTCGAGGCCGTCGAGTTGCTTCTGATAGCGGAAGGCGCCGTCCGCCGCCGCCTGGAACTGATCGCGCGACTCGGGGCTCGGCACGCTCAGGTACTGCTCCGCCGAGCGGATCTCTTCAAAGACCGAGATGACGAGCCCGTTGCCGATCTCACTCGAGGTCCGGAGACTCTCGATTTCGGCCGCCAACGAGCGGCGCACGGTGGCCAGCGAGCTCACGCCTACCACGGCCGCGACGACGAGCCCCACGAACAGCCCCGAAAGCCCGAGGATGATCCGCCACCGGATCGTGTCGAGTGACGGCAGCTTCACTGCGCCGCTTCCGTGACGATACGACCGCCGCGCACGACGCCGACCACGACCGACTTGGCGGGTACGTCGCCGCGCCCATCGAAGCCGATCGTGCCCGTCACACCCTCGTATGCGGGCACGTCGGGCCCGATCCGCGCCAGGTAGTCGCGCACGGCGCGCCGGTCGGTGCCCGCCGCGGTGAAGACGCGCGTCGCCAGGAGCTGCAGGATGTCGTAGGCGCCCGCACCTCGATGATCGGGGCGCTGCCCCTCATACGCGCGCGCATAGGCGGCCACGAACACCGCGTTGCGGTCGCCGGGCCGGTCGGCCAGGTACGCCGACGACACGCGGACACCTTCTGCGAGCGCCCCCGCCGCTTCGATGCCCGTCAGCGCGTCACCGCCGATCGTAGGCCAGCGGAGCCCGAGGCGCCCCTCATCGCGCAGCGCCAGTTCGGCGCCGCCGCGCTCCGTCGCCAGCATTAGCACGTCGGCGCCTCCCGCCTGCCGCAAGCGCGCGAGGTACGGCTCGAGGCTCGCCGTCGTGGGCAGGGAAGGATCCTCCTCGACGACGGTCCCGCCCAGTCGACGGAATTCGGTCGCGAAGCTCAAGCGGAGCCCACGGCCGTAGTCGTCATCGATGTAGATGATGCCGGCCCGCCGGGCGCCGAGGGTTTGACGGGCGTAGCGTGCCAGCTGGGCTCCGTGGCTCAAGTCGGTCGGGCAGATGCGGAAGGTGTAGGGATTGACGCCCGACAGATCCGGACTCGAAGCGGACGGCGAGATCATCGCTACCGGGCGGCGGCCGGCGCCGTAGACCCGGGCCCCGGCGAGCGACGTACCGGACGTGAGGTGGCCGATCACGGCGACCACCTCGGGATCGTCCGCGAGGGCCTGCGCGACGCGGATTGCGACATCGGCGCGGCCGCTGTCATCCATGATGCGCAAGGCGAGGGGACGGCCGCGCAGGCCACCGCGGGCGTTGATCTCCTTCACCGCCAGCTCGGCGGCCCGCTGCATCGAGACGCCCCGCGGCTGCGAGAAGGGCCCGGCCAGACCCACGACGATGGGACGACCCCCGCCCTGGGAACACGCCGCGAGCCCAAGGCTCGCGATCAAGACAAGTCGCCGCATCTCCATAGGATAGCGCAATATCTACACGCTTTCCACATTAGGGGTATGGATGCAACCCACCGCCTCTGCGCCTTCGCGGCGGGACTCGAGCGTCTGCTCGAAGTGCGCGACGCGCAACACCTCGACGCGACGTGGGACGCCCTCGAGTTGACGCAAGCCGGATGGGAAGCGTTGGCGCTCGCGCGCCGCGCCAACACCGAAGCCCTCGAACCGGCGCTCGCCGAGGTCGATCGTCGGCTCCTGGCGGTCATCGAGCGGTGTCGGACATTTCTCGATCCGCACATCGTGACGTTTCGGGTTCCCGAGTTGGAGCGTTGGCAGCACGCGGCCGCGGCGGCGCTCGTGGGCGCGCGCTGGGGGGTCGCAGGGCTGCACACGGTCATCGCCGATATCCGCGCGCCGCTGGGCCGCCGCTACTTCGCCTTTCTGGCGCTGGCCGAGCGACATCCGGAGGGGGCCTGGCCCCTGTTCGCGAAGTATCTCGAGACGCCCGGCGCGCATCACGCGTTTGTCGGCGCGGCAGCCCAGGCGGCGCGCTACTATCCGGGTCACGCCGCCACGCTCGTCGCCTTGTTCGAGCGCATCCGCGGCGACCAGATGCTGCGGCGGTTCCTCGGGCCGAAGATCCTCGAGTCGCTCTACGTCCTCGGCGACGCGGCGGCCCTTCCGTTGTATGAGGAGCTGCTCGTGGCGGGCCACACCGATCCCTATCTCGATCGTTGTGAAGTGACGCGCGCACTGGTGGGCGTTCGGCAGCTCACGGGCCGTGTGGCGCCGAGCGTGAAGTTCCCCGATCCGGTCGAGCCGGACGTCGTGCGCGCGCTCGACGAGGCGAAGCGGCTGTTTGAGGAGGAGCGCGACCGGCTCGTGCCGGTCGTGGTGATTTAGCGAACGAACTGCGCGAGCTTGTCCCTGTAGCTGCGACCGCCCCGCTCGTACGTCTCGTTGTGCCCTGCCCCCTCGATCAGGACGAACTCCTTCGGCCCCGGCGCTGCCTCCGCGACGCGACGCCCCATGTCCATCGGCACGAGCATGTCCGCGGTGCCGTGAAAGACGAGGACGGGACAGTGTACGCGGCGGATCGTCTCGAGGTTGTCGAGCTTCAAGCGGACGAGAAAGAGTGGGAAGACGCGGTACGTGCGGGCTGCCATGTCCCGCGCGCTCGTGAACGGCGATTCGAGAATGAGGCCGGCGGCGGGGTGGTCGGCCGCCGTGCGGGTCGCCACCGCGCTGCCGAGTGAGCGGCCGTAGACGTAGATGCGGTCGGGGTCGACGCCGGACCTGCTCGCCAACGCCTGATACGCCAGTGCGCCCGCCTCGTAGATCCCTGCTTCGGTCGTGCGCCCCCCGCTGGCGCCGTAGCCGGGGTAGTCCACCACGAGGAGCGCGGCGTTCGGGGGCCGGAAATCCCGGATGACGGGCCAGATCGCGCCAATCGTCTCGCCATTGCCGTAGAACCAAAGCAAAGCGGCGGTCGGTAAAGCGGCGGTCGATGAGGCGGCGGGCGGCAGGTACCAGCCCACGAGCCGCGTTCCATCTTGCATGACCAGCTCGATCCGCTCCCCCGTGGCAATGACCCGGGTCGGATCGGGGAGGGCCGCCCGAGGGGCGGGGAAGGTGATGCGCTCCTGGAGGGCCCAGAGCGCCACCACCACGGCCAGGTAGACCCCGGCTACACCCAGAATGAGAGTCATGGTGGGTGTTAACTTGATAGCCAATGAACCCAGAGCTCGTTTCTCGCGCCCGAGGAGCGCTGCTGGGACTGGTCGCCGGCAATCAACTCGGCGTCCCGACGGAGCACCTCGGCACTCCCGAAGCGATTCGCAAGGCATTTCCTAACGGTGTTTGGGATCTCGCCCCGCCTCCCAAGAACTCCCCCTACGACGACGATGCGGCGATGACCCTGCTGCTCGGCGAGTCGCTGCTCGAGTGCAAGGGCTTCGACGCCACCGACGTCTCGCGCCGCTGGGTCAAGTGGATGAAGGTGGACGGGCGCGGCATCGGCCTGACGACGCGGCGCGCGCTCACGCTGATCGATCGCGGCAAGGAGCCGTTCGAAGCGGGCCGGCTGGTGCGTCAGGAGAATCCGCAAAAATCGGCTGGCAACGGCAGCGTCATGCGGTGCGTTCCCATCGCGCTCCGGTTTCGCGACGATCTCGATCGGCTGATTCGCGCCTCCACGCAGCAGGCGGCCATTACACACGCCGACGAGCGGTGCACGTGGGGTGCCGCCGCGGTGAACCTGGCCGTGCGGGAACTGCTCTTGGGGAACATCTACTTCGTCGACGAGGTGCTGCACCGCCTGCGCGATCGCGCGCCCCGCGCGCTCGTCGAAGCCATCCATCGCGTGCCACGCGAGGGGCAGGACGACCTGCCGGTCACACGCCTCGGCGAAACCGGCTACGTCGTGCACTGCGTGGAGATCGCGTTCTGGTTCGTGACCCACGACCGGACCTTGGAAGACGCGCTGGTTTACCTGGCCCAGGCGGGTGGCGACACGGACACGAATGCGGCCGTGGCCGGGGCGTTGCTCGGGGCGCGCTACGGAGAGTCGGCGTTGCCGCCGCGCTGGATGGATCAGTTGGTGGGTGCGCAGGGGATCGCGCAACTCGGGGAAGACCTCGTGCGCAGTGCCTAACTAGTTGCGGCGCGCGGGAGGCCGCTTGACGTAGCGCGCGATCCCGTCCATCACGTCGTCGTCTCGCAGGGTGATCGAGATCCAACGCGCGTTGGCGCGCCCGCGCCAGTTGAGCCG
>DATHDT010000264.1:0-5784 GCA_035318905.1 Gemmatimonadales bacterium
GGGGACATCGATCGCCATCACGCGCAGCGACACCTTCTGCATGGTGGCCACGACGGGAGGCAGGAAGATGATGCCGGGTCCTCGCGCGCCCCACGACCGCCCCAGGAGGAAATACACGCCGCGCTCGTACTCGCGGAGCACGCGCAGCCCAGAGAACAGGTACAGCACGACTGCCCCAAGGCCGATCAAGATGAACTCACCCATGGTGGCTCCTTACGCCGGAAACGCTTCGACGATCACTGCCGCGCCCTGGCCGCCGCCGATGCACGCGGAGCCAAGACCGAACCGCTTCTTCTGTTGGCGCAACGCGTGCAACAGGTGAATCGTGATGCGCGTGCCGCTTGCCGCGAGTGGGTGGCCGATGGCGATCGCGCCGCCGTGCACGTTCGTCTTGGCGCGGTCGAGACCGAGCTCGCGCTCGACGGCCAGATACTGCGGCGCGAAAGCCTCGTTCACTTCGACGAGATCCATCTGTTCGAGTTTCATCCCCGCCTTGGCCAGGGCTTTGCGCGCTGCCGGCGCCGGTCCGATGCCCATGTACTTCGGCTCGACACCCGCGACCGCCCACGCTACGAGTCTGCCGAGGGGCTTAAGCCCATGGGCCTTGGCGTAGTCTTCGCTCGCAATGACCGTGGCGGCGGCGCCATCCGCAATCCCCGACGCGTTCCCCGCGGTCACCAGGCCGTCCTTCTTGAAATACGGCTTGAGCGACAGCAGCACCTCGAGCGACGTCTCGGGACGCATGTGCTCGTCGGCCCGGAACTCGACCTGCTGGCCCTTCTTCTTAATGGGGACTCCGACGACTTCGTCCTGAAAGACGCAGGCGTCCCACGCCTGCTTGGCGCGCTGCTGCGAGCCCAGGGCCACCTCGTCGACGTCTTTGCGCGTGAGTTTGTACTTCTCAGCCAGGCCCTCGGCGGTCTCGGCCATCGAGAGGCCGCACTGCGGGTCCTTGAGGGACTCCCAGAGCAGGTCCTCGAGCGGCGCGGAAGGGCCGAGTCGCAATCCCCAACGGGCGCCGCGCACGACGTGGGGTGCCTGGCTCATCGATTCCGCGCCGCCGGCGAGCACCGCGTCGGCTTCGCCGAGCATGATGAGCTGGGCGCCTTGGGTGATCGCCTCGAATCCCGAGCCGCAGAGCCGGTTCACCGTGACGGCCGGGACTTCGATCGGCAGACCAGCCTTGAGCCCAACGTGGCGCGCGAGGTAGATGGCGTCGGCGGAGGTCTGAAGCGCGTTCCCAAAGACCACGTGACCGACGTCGGCCGCCGGGATGCCGGCACGCTCGAGGGCCGCGCGCGAGGTATGGGCGCCGAGGTCGTTGGCCGACAGATCCTTCAAGGAGCCGCCGAAAGCTCCGAACCCCGTCCGGACGCCGGACAGGAATACGACGTTCTTCATCTTGAGGACTCCACTGCGAGACTCGGGGAATATAGCACGGCTTCCGCGACCTCTTTCGTCGTCGCGTTCCCGCCGATGTCCGGTGTGCGAACGCCTTTTGCCAGCGTGTCTTTGACCGCGCGCTCCAGGTCGCGCGCCGCCTCGGTGTGCCCTAGATGTTCGAGCATCAACGCGCCCGTCAGCACTGCCGCCATCGGGTTGGCGACGCCCTTGCCGGCGAGCGGCGGCGCCGAGCCGTGCACGGGCTCGAACAATCCCGCGCGGCCGGGGTGGAGATTCGCGCTCGCTGCGAGCCCGAGTCCGCCCACCAGGCCCGCGCCCAGGTCCGACAGGATGTCGCCGTAGAGGTTGTTGGTCACGATCACCTGGAAGCGCGCGGGCTCCCGCACCAGTTCCATGGCGAGCGCGTCCACATAGCGGTGCTCGGCGGTGACCTTCGGATGATCGGCCGCGACTGCCTTGAACTTCTCCTGCCAAATCCGGTGCGCGGGGACGGCGTTCGACTTGTCGCTCATCGTCACGCGCGTCTTGCCGTGAGCCTTGGCCCACTCGAACGCTGCCCGGATGATCCGTTCGACGCCCTTTCCCGTGTTCACCTCTTCGGCGATGTGCTCATCCCCCTTGGCGCGGCCGCGGCCGAGATACACACCCTCGGTGTTCTCGCGGAAGATGACGAAGTCGATCGGCTTCGTTGTCTTGAGGGGTGTCAGGTCGGGGTGAAGCAGGGTGACGGGGCGGAAGTTGATGTACAAGTCGAGTCGAAACCGCAGGCCGAGCAGAATGTCGCGCGCGTGCTCGTTCCCAGGAACGCGCGGGTCGCCCAACGCACCGAGAAAGATGGCGTCAACGTCGTCCCTGAGATGCCGAAAGGCCGCGTCGGGGAGCGTTTCTTTTGTCTTGAGGTAGTGATCGGCAGAGAAGGGCAGGTGCTCCCAGTCGAGCGCGCAGCCGTGCTTCCTGGCGGCGGCCTCGAGCACGGGGATGGCCGCCTCGATCACTTCGGGCCCGATCCCGTCGCCCGCAATGACCGCCACATGATGTTTCACACCGACCGCCCTGACCGCCGCATTTTCAGTTTGACCGCCGCCTTGTGTGTTTGACCGTCACTCGAACCCCGTCGCGCGGCCGCACGACAGGCAATACGTCCACCCGACGTCCACCTCGCTGCCGCAGGCGGGGCATTTCAAGTCCCCCGACGGCGGCTGGCCGCAGTGAGGGCAGAAGTTGACCTTGCGGTTCGCGGGCAGCATTCCACCGCAATAGGCGCACTGATTGCCCGCCGGGACGTCGCGCCGCGCGGCCAGGGGAATCACGACGGGCGGGACGGGATTCTCCGAAGTGTAGTCCACGGAATCCTCACCACCCGACTCGACGGTGAAGGGCGGCGCGTACGCCTGTTCAGCGTTGAGCACGCGCTCCGCCGCGCGGCCGTTCACCATGGCGCGGGCGTCGGGGAAATTGCGGAAGTACGCGGTGTCGGGGTTCGACTCGGCGACCTCGCGCTGCATCGCCTCGCGAACGTCGTCGGGCTCGAGGCGCACGTAGCCGCGCTCACCCGCGAGCAGCCGCAGCACCGTCATCTCGTAGTCCTGGTGCGTCGCGACTTTGATCCGGGAGCGGTTCGACCGGTACGGCACGAGCCGCTCGTACACTTCGGCCGCCGGGAATGGCACCGCGAGGCGCGAGTCGTCGGACAGCGCCTGCACCAGCAGCTCGAAGAGACGGTCCAACTCATCCGGCACGAGTCACCCTCGCCATTCGGTTACCCAACGGTCGTACAGCACGGGCTCGACGCCACCCGTCTGCAGCACTTCGACGCCGGAGGGATCGCGGTATGCCTTACGGTAGAACACGTGCGTCACTCCCGAATTGATGATGAGCTTGGCGCACATCACGCACGGCGAGGCACTCACGAAGACGACCTTGTCGCGGACGTTGCCGGGCGCCTTGACCAGTGCATTCATCTCGGAGTGAATGCAGCCGCAGCTCCCGGGCACGGCCGAGTCACATTTGTTCGGGAGGCCGCGGGCGTTGCCGTTGTACCCGATCGCGAGGACGTTCTCGAGCCGTTGGTCCGTCACGACGGTCCCGACCTGCAGCCGTACGCACGTGGAGCGTTTCGCCAGCTCCTCCGCCATCCGCATGTAAACCTCGTACAACGGTATACGGTCGACGGGTGGTACAGACGCACCGTTGGGTAACAGGTTTTGGGGATGAGTATTGGCGGCGACGCCGTCCTTAGGAACGCTCATGCAGGTCCTTGTCGGGATCGTAGGCCGCGTACTTGCCGCGGGCGCGCTGCTGCCCGAGCCAGGTGTCGAACCCCGACGGCACGAGGCCGTTGGAGCGCTCCTGATGCTCGGCGGCGCGGGTCGCCAGAAAGTCGGCGTACTCGTTCTTCGGGTGGTCGGCGTGGCCCCGGACCCAGCCCCACTCCACCTCGTGTGCCGCGGCCACCTGGTCGAGCTTCTGCCACAACTCGAGGTTCTCGATCGCGCCGCTCTTGCGGCGCCAACCGCGGGCCTTCCAGTCCTTGAGCCACTCCTTCATACCCTTCACCAGGTACTCGGAGTCCGACACGTAACGCACCCGGGCGTGCTTCCACTGGCGCCGGACCCACTCGAGCGTCGCGATCGCGCCGGCGAGCGCCATCTTGTTGTTCGTCGTCTGCGGCGCGCACTCGTAGAAGTCCCAGCGCGCCACGCTGTCGCCCGCCGGCGCCTCGACGAGCGCGGCGTTGCCGCCCGGGCTCGGCTTCGTGGCGTCGTTGCCGAGGCAGCTCTCATCGCCATGCACCAGCACGGCGATCGGTTTCGCCGCCGTCACGGCTGCACGATCACGGGGATGTCGGTGTGCCGCAGGATCTCCTCGGCGTGTGAGACGGTGACCTTGCTGGTGCGCCCGCGCGCGACGTGCGCGCCCGCGAACAATGCATCGCACTTGGTCCGCTCGACGACCCGCGCCACGACCTCCCCCGGCGACCCCGGCTCGATGTGCGTCACAAAGGCCACCCCCTGGAGCGACAGCACCGCCTCGGCGGCGCCGACGATCTGCACGCCCGCCGCGTGATCGGAGGTGGCGTAGATGATGTGGATCGTGCTCTGCAAGATGCTCGCGAACCGCGCCGCGAAATCGAGTGCGCGCCGGGCCGTCTCCCCGTCGTTGAACGCGATGGCGCAGGCGTCCATCGGCGACGGCTGCGCGCCGCACACGATCACGCAGCGCTCGGCGATCTTGATCAGCGACGCCGCGGTCGGGCCCAGCTCCGCGCCAGGCGTGGTGCTGCCCCGCCGCCCGATGAGGACCGCGTCCGTTTCCTTGGCGAGGGTCGCCAGCTCCGTATCGGGATCGCCTTGACGCAACACGACCTCTGCCTTGAGGCCGGCACCGCGCGCGCGGCCGGCGGCATTCTCCAGCAAGGCCTTGCCGCTCTCCGCGCCCTTCCCGTGTTCGACGATGTGGCCGACCACGAGCGTCGCCTTGAAGCGATCGCCCAGGACGATCGCCTGCTCCAGTGCCGCATCGGCGCTGGGGCTGCCGTCGAGCCCAATCAGGAGGCGTGTGAACACCGTCTTACGGGAGCACCGCGAAGGTTTCCAGGTCTCGCAGGGGGAACGTCAGGACTTCGCCCGTCATCGGGAGGCGTCCCGCCAGCACCTCGTCCCGCCCGCTTGTGTCGAGTCGTTCGGCCACCACCACATATTCGGTGCCCCGCCGCCGCAGCGCTACCCGTAGATGCTCGCGCACCGCGCGTTCCAGCGAGTCGAGCGCCTCGGGAGTCAGGGAGCGGTATTCAGGGATCGCGGCCACGGGTCAGGATACGGTGATGGTCCCCGGCGTCCCTGCGACGACGCGCCCGATTTGCTGGGCCACGATGGTCTTTTCGTTCTCCAACGCCTTGACCAGGGCGGCGGCCCGAGCTTCCGGGACGGCGATCAGCAAGCCTCCCGACGTCTGCGCATCGAACAGCAAGACGCGGATGACCTCGGGGACGCCGGGACTGAAGGTCACGTGAGGCGACAGCGCTTCCCGGTTGCGCTTGGTCCCGCCGGGGATGGCTCCCCGCTCGACGACGTCGACGGCTCCACGCAGGAACGGGACCGAGGTTGCCTCGAGTGCGGCCGCGACGCCGCTGGCCGACAGCATGTTGTGCAGGTGGCCCAGCAATCCGAAGCCGGTGACATCGGTCGCCGCGTGGACGCCGACCGCCAACATCGCGCGCGACGCGCCGGCATTGAGCGTCGTCATCGACGTGACCGCCGGGGCGAGATCGGCGGCTGTCGCCAGGTCCCGCTTGAGCGCGGTGCTCAGGACACCGGTGCCGATGGGCTTCGTGAGCACGAGAGCATCGCCCGCCTGCGCGCGGGCGAGTGTGACGATTCT
>DATHDT010000265.1:0-2396 GCA_035318905.1 Gemmatimonadales bacterium
CCGGCTATTACGGACGATGGGTCGAGGGCGTCATCATGCGCGTCGCCGACGTCACCCTCGCCTTCCCGTCGCTCCTCCTCCTCATCGCCATCGCCGCCGCCGTCAAACCCTCGCTCCCCGTCGTGTTCGTCGTAATCGGCGTCGTGGGCTGGGCGGGCATGGCGCGGTTGGTGCGCGGCCAGGTGCTGGTCGTGCGCGGGCTCGAGTACGTGCAGGCGGCCCGTGCGCTCGGGGCCTCCGACGCCCGCATCATTGCGCGCCACCTGCTGCCGAACGTCGTCGCGCCCGTCATCGTGGCGGCGACTCTGGGCGTCGGCGGCGCCATCATGGCGGAGGCGGCGTTGTCGTTCATCGGGTTGGGCGCGCAACCGCCCACGCCGTCGTGGGGGGCGATGGTCGCCGAAGGCCGTGACCTGCTGCGCGTGGCGCCCTGGGTCTCGCTCGTCCCCGGCATCGCGATCGGTCTCACCGTGTTGGGCACGAACCTGCTGGGCGACGGCTTGCGCGACGCGCTCGACGTCCGCACCAGAGCCAAGGCCGCATGACTGACATCGCCTATCATCCCACGCGCGTGCGCGCGTTGCGCGAGAGCTTCCGCGCCCTGCGCGCGGCCGAGTTCCCCTGGACGGCGGACACGGTCTACCTGAACAACGCCTCCATCGGCCCCATCCCCGAACGCACGCGCCGGGCCCTCGACGCGTTCACCGCCAAGCGGACCGCGCCGCACCTCCTTCCCGACCGCGAGCTCCAAGCCGGTCTCGCCGCGACGCGGCTCGGCATCGCGCACCTCTTGAACGCCGACCCGTCCGAGATCGCGCTCGCGACCAACACGAGCTTCGGCCTGCATCTCGCGGCCCGGGCGCTGCCGCTCAAGGCCGGCGACATCGTGCTGCTCTCCGACAAGGAGTTTCCGGCGAACGTGTATCCCTGGCTGATGCTCAAGAAGGAAGGGATCACGGTCGAGATGGCGCGGTGCGGGCCCGAGGGGTGGCCCGACGAGAATCATCTCCTCGAGCGGTTGCGCGATCCGCGCGTGCGCGTGCTAGCGGTGTCGTTCGTGCAGTTCTCCAACGGCTACCGGGCCGACTTGAAGAAGCTGGGCGACGCGGCCCGTGCCAACGGGACGTACCTGGTGGTGGACGGGATCCAGGGCATCGGCAACTCCGTCCTCGATGTGCGGGAGACGCCCGTGGATATCCTCGCCTGCGGCGGCCAGAAGTGGTTGCTGTCGCCGTGGGGGTCGGGGTTCGTATACGTGCGGAAGGAGCTGATCGCGACGCTCGAGCCGGCGATCACCGGCTGGATGGCCTTCGAAGGCACCGACGACTTCTCGCGGCTCACCGAGTACAACCCCACGTTCCGCGCCGACGCCCGCCGTTTCGAGATGATCACCCTGCCGTTTCAGGACTTCGTGGGGATGACCGTGTCGCTGGGCTTGCTGCTCGAGATCGGCGTCCGCGACATCGCGGAGATCACGCGCGCCGCGCACGAGCCGGTCGTGAAGTGGGCGCAAGAGCAGGGCGTGCGCATCTCGTCACCGCTCGAGGATCGCCATCGCTCGGCGATCCTGTGCGTCGCCCCTCCCAAAGCCGCCGAGGCGTTCCACGCGGTGAAGCGGGCGCGCATCGTGTGTAGTCTGCGCGAGGGCGCGATTCGCCTGTCGCCGCACGTCTACAACACGATCGAGGAGATGGAAAAGGTCGTCGAGGTCCTAGACGACCTGACGTAGCTCGCGGTGCCGGTCCACCCACCAGCCGAACAGCACGAAGAGCCACCCGAACACGATGCCGAACATGCCGATCGCCTTCATGTCCGTCGGCGGCGGCGAGAAGAGCGTGGCCACGTACAATCCCCCCAGCACCACGATCAATGCCCAGAAGCCCCAGCGCCCGATGCCGTCCTTGGGGCGCGTCGTCTGCATGTAGATCGCCATGCAGGCAATGAACAGCAGGCCTTCCACCACCAGCGTGCCCACGACCGAGTTCCACAGGCCGAATCCAAGGCTCACGCTGCCCGGATAGAGCGGCATGTCGGGACGGTGCGTGATGACGTCGAGCACCCAGTGGCTGAGCACCAGCAGCCCGACCACGACGGCGCCCCGCACATAACCGGTGCGCTTCTTGTACAGGTAACCGAACAGCAGCCCCCACGCGGTGAGCGCCGCCAGGCTATGCGAAACCGGGATGGAGTCGAGCCACAGGGTGAGAAACGGATTGGGTCCCGGCACCATGCGCGCCTCTTCCCACCCGATCAGGAGGAACACGGGCCAGAGGAGATCGGCGAATGTCGGGGCGGCGAAGAGTGTGCCGAGCGACGTGCGTGGCGCGATGCGTTTCGCCGCGAGGCCCAACGCGTAGTGTCCGATGAACATGTTAGCCCCTCAGTCGCTTGATGAG
>DATHDT010000266.1:0-3491 GCA_035318905.1 Gemmatimonadales bacterium
ACGAGGAATCCGGCCGCGAACGCCACGAGGGCCGCCGACTGATAGAAAAGCGCGGCACCGGCGAGCGCCGTGCCCGCGCCGACGTACATCGGATTGCGGATCACGCGATAGGGCCCGGCAGCGACGAGCTTGCGGGGCGGATCGAACGGGGCGGGCGTCCCCTTGCCGACGACGGCGAAGGTGAGGATGCACCAGATCGCGACGGCGCCCCCCAGCACCACGAGCATGAGGCCTACGCTCTCCAGCGCGCCGATCTCCTCAGGACGCGTGATGCCCGTGGCCGCGAGGATCTGCTCGGGGATGAACACCAGGACGACGCTGATGAACAGCGCCGCGTACACGATGGCCCGGAAGAGCGCCAGCATCTACGGCAGCTGCCGCACCAGGTCGTCGTACGTCTCGGGCCGGCGGTCGCGGAAGAACTGCCACGTGCGCCGCACCTCTTCGATCATGTCGAGGTTCATCTCGGCGACGACCAGCTCGTCCTTGTCTTCACTGGCAGTCGCCAGGAAGTTGCCGCGTGGATCCACGAAATAGCTGGAGCCGTAAAACTGCCCAACGTTCCACGGGGCTTCCGTGCCGACGCGGTTGATGCAGCCCATGAAGTAGCCGTTGGCGACGGCGTGCGCCGGCTGCTCGAGTTTCCAGAGATACTGCGACAGGCCCTTCACCGTGGCCGACGGATTGAACACGATCTCGGCGCCGTGCAGGCCGAGGAGGCGCGCGCCTTCGGGGAAGTGGCGGTCGTAGCAGATGTACACGCCGATCGTGGCGTAGCGTGTCTTGAAGACGGGATAGCCGAGGTTCCCGGGCTTGAAGAAATACTTCTCCCAGAACCCCGCGGTGTGAGGGATGTGGTTCTTGCGGTACTTGCCGAGGTAGGTGCCGTCCGCGTCGATCACCGCGGCGCTGTTGTAATAGACCCCGGCCATCTCGCGCTCGTACACCGGCACGATGATCACCATCTCGTGCTTTTTCGCGATCTTCTGCATCAGCTCGATGGTCGGGCCGGGAATCGGCTCCGCCGCGTCGTACCACTTGGCATCCTGACTGGGGCAGAAGTAGGGACCGTTGAAGATCTCCTGGAGGCAGAGGAGCTGGACCCCCTTCTTCCCGGCTTCCTCGATGAAGGGGAGGTGCTTCTCGAGCATCGCATCCCGGATCTTCTCGACCGGCGCGCTCGCGTCGTTGATCGGGTTGGACATCTGGATCAGGCCGCCGATGACGTTGCGCATCACCACCTCGAGATCACGACTTTTTTGTCGGTATAGAACTCGACCGCATCCTGTCCGTGAGCCTTCAGGTCCCCAAAGAACGACCCCTTGGTCCCCCCGAACGGGAAGTACGCCATCGGCGCGGCGACGCCGATGTTGACGCCGATCATGCTGACACCCACACGATAGCGGAACTCGCGCGCGGAGCGCCCGCTCGTCGTGAAGATCGATGTCGCATTGGCGAAGGGAGAGCGCTGGATCAGCTCGATCGCCTCGTCGAGATCGGCCGCGCGCGTCACCGACGCCACGGGCCCGAAGATCTCTTCGTGGCCGATCGTCATGTCGGGACGGACGCCGTCGAACACGGTCGGGCCCACGAAATGGCCCTTCGGGTACTTGTCGACCTTGGTGGCGCGGCCGTCGAGCAGCAGCGTCGCGCCGTCCTTGCGGCCCGCCTCGACGTAGGTCAGCACGCGCTCCTTGTGCCGGGCCGACACGACGGGGCCCATCGTCACACCGGGGTCCAGGCCGTAGCCAACATTCAGATTCTTCGCTGCGCTCAGAAGCTTGTCCCGCACGGACTCATACGACTTGCCCGTCGCGACGACGACGCTCCCCGCGAGGCAGCGCTGGCCGGCACAGCCGAACGCCGACTCACTCACGGTGGCGACGGCGCGGTCGAGATCGGCGTCGGGCATCACGACGATGTGGTTCTTGGCGCCGCCCAACGCCTGGACGCGCTTGCCGTGTTTCGCCGCCTCCTGGTAGACGTGGTGCGCCACCGGCGACGACCCCACGAACGAGATCCCCGCAATCCCGGGATGCGCGAGCAGGGCGTTCACGACGTCCTTGCCGCCATGCACCAGGTTCAGCACGCCCGCGGGGACGCCGGCCTCGTGTATCAGCTCGACGAGACGGGTCGCCGAGAAGGGGACTTGCTCACTCGGCTTCAGAATGAAGGTGTTGCCTGTGGCGATGGCGTAGGGCCAGAACCAGCAGGGCACCATGGCCGGGAAGTTGAAGGGCGTGACCGCGGCGAAGACGCCGAGCGGTTGCCGCACGTATTCGCAGTCGATCCCCGCTGCCACATCCTCCAGCGTCTTGCCCATCATCAGGGTCGGGATGCCGCACGCGTGCTCGACGTTCTCGATGCCGCGGCGTACGGAGCCCTTGGCTTCGTCGAGGGTCTTGCCGTTCTCGCGTGTGACGATGGCGGCGATCTCCTCGAAGTGCTGCTCGAGCAGGGCCTTGAGCTTGAAGAGATAGCGCGCGCGCACGACGGGCGGCACCTGGCGCCACTTGCCGAACGCGGCGTGCGCGGCGGCGACAGCCTGATCGACATCGCGCGCGCCGCCCAGCGGCACGCGGCCGAGGGGCTCGCCGGTCGCCGGGTTCGTGGCCTCGAGGAAGTCGGTGGCGGACGAGGCCACCCACTCGCCGGCGATGTAATTGCGCAGGGTGACCGCCATGGTCACAACGTTATCAGTCGAGGTACTCGTACGCTACGAGGGTGAGGAACTCCGGCGGTTCCGGTGCCGTGGACATCTGCTCGAACAGCTGACCGGCGAGGCCCCCCCCCCGCGTCGCGGGCTCCGCGGCGATGGCGTCGCGTACGAGCGATACCGTCACGACGCGCCCGTCGGCCAGCCGTGCGCCGTGGCGCAACCACTGCCAGATCTGCGTGCGGCAGATCTCAGCGGTCGCCGCGTCCTCCATGAGGTCATGGATCGGCACGCACCCGTTGCCGGTGAGCCAGGCGGCGAGGTACGTCACACCCACCTCGATGTTGGTATGGAGGCCTTCCGCTGTGATCGTCCCGGCAGGCACTACGAGGAGGTCGTGCGCCGTCACATGGACGTCGTCGCGGGTCACGCTGAGCTGATGGGGTCCCCGCATGTGCTCGTCGAATACGGCCTGCGCCACCGGTACGAGTCCCGGATGCGCCACCCAGGTACCGTCGTGACCGGCTTTGACTTCCCGCAGCTTGTCGGCGCGCACGCGCGCGAGCGCCGCTTCGTTGGCCACGGGATCATGCTTGATTGGGATCTGCGCGGCCATGCCGCCCATCGCGTGCACGCCACGCCGATGGCAGGTGCGGATCAACAGGTCGACGTACGCTTTCAAGAAGTCCCGACCCATCGTCACCTGCGCGCGATCCGGGACGAGGGCGCTGGGCCGGTTTCGGAACTTCTTGATGAAGCTGAAGATGTAGTCCCACCGGCCGCAGTTGAGGCCCGCCGAGTGCTCCCGCAGCTCGTACAGGATCTCGTCCATCTC